>WFRA01000158.1 GCA_015486775.1 Kiritimatiellales bacterium
CAATATGTTGTGGTCATTCCTTGACAGCCCCACTCTCCTTTGCATATTTTCTTCCCCAACCTAGACGCGACCAAATGGGTTTTATTCACTGAAAATAGCCGATAAAGGGGGAGAAATGCCGAGGAAAAAGGGGCGGATGGATGCCGCATTCGATGGGTTTCAAAAACGTTCGGGGCTGATTGTCCCCTTCAGCTGGCAGAAGATCGAGCTGGCGATCGACCGCGCGGTCGACGAAGTGGCTCGCAAGCATTCGGTTGCGAAGAACGAGGGGCTCTCCTCGAAGGTCACCGATCAGGTGTTGCAACAGCTCGACACCCCGCAGAGTGAATTCTATGTCCACCCCGACGAGTCCGGCAAGCGCATCCCCGACATCGAGGACGTACAGGATCTGGTCGAGATCGTCCTAGCCGAAAACGGCGAAACCCTCGTTGTGGCCGCCTACAAGCGCTACCGCAAGCAGCGCGAGATCGCCCGCCGCAACATCCGGGTGCGCGGCGGCGACGAGCAGGGCAACATCGACGTCACCGACGCCAGCCTCCTGCTGGTCGAATCCGCCTCCCACAACGTCAACCTCCCCTGGGACCGCAAGCGCATCGTCAAGCAGATCCTCGACAAGACCGATCTCTCCGTCGAGCTTGCCATCAACGTGGCCAAGAGCGTCGAGAACCGGATCATCGCCAGCGATCTGCGGGTCGTCAACACCACGCTCATCCGCGAGCTGGTCAACAACGAGCTGATGGAGCGCGGCTTCTCCCACCAGTTGCGCGACCTCTCGCTCTACCGCGTCTCGAAGGACTATCTCGAAAACCTGATGTTCACCAAGTCGACCGAAAACTCGAACATCGTGAACAACAATCCTGAAGCCATCAACATGGGCATCGCCGAGCTCGTCCTCAAGCAGTGGGCGCTCGACACCATCTTCAGCCCCGAGGTGAAGCGCGCGCACGACACCGGCGCCGTCCACCTCCACGACCTGGGCTACCCGACCCGCGTCTACTGCTCGTCGCACTCCATCGAGTATGTCAAGAAATATGGCCTGACCGGGCTGATCAACCTCAACACCGAATCCAAGCCCGCCCGCTCCGCCTCCGTGCTGACCGGCCACCTCAACACCTTCCTCGCCTCGATGCAGGCCAACTATGCCGGTGCGCTCGGCATCGCCTACATCAACATTCTCTACGCCCCCCTGCTCGTCGGCATGGACAAGACGGAGATGAAGCAGATCGCCCAGGAACTGGTCTTCAACGGCTCGCAAAACGCCTTTTCGCGGGGTGGTCAGACGCTCTTCCTCGACTTTAACATTCACACCGGCGTCCCGAGCTACCTCAAGAAAGTCCCGGCCATCGGCCCCGGCGGCCACTACCAGCTGCGTCTGGCCGACGGCTCCATCGCCGAGCTCGAAGAGGTGCTGCGCGACGAAACCGACGCCTCCGGCTACAAGCTGATGGATCTCTACTATAACGATCCAGAGCTTGGAAAACGCCTCGTCCTGCGCGAGCTACCCGACGAAACTGCGGGAATGATCTTCGACCCCGCAGTCGCCGCCAACCTCGAGGAGCGCGGCGAAAAGATCGTCACCTATGCCGACTACACCCAGGAGGCGCAGGATTTTTGCCGCGCCCTGCTCGAGGTTTTCGGCGAAGGCGATGCCCACGGCCGCATCTTCGAATTCCCCAAGTGCGACTTCCATGTCTCCGACGAAACTTTCGAGGATCCCTCCCAGTTCGCGATCTACCAGGAGGCCTGCGAGCTCGCCAGCAAGAACGGCTCGACCTACTTCATCTTCGACCGCGACGAGGTCACCCTCTCCGCCTGCTGCCGCCTGCGCACCACCATCTCCGACAACCGGATGCTCCAGCACCCCGAGTGCATGCGCTTCTGCGGCTTCCAGAACGTCACCATCAACATTCCGCAGGCCGCCTACCGCGCCGCCCGCACCGGCGGCGACATCATGAAAAACTTCTACGACGAGATCGACCGCACCATGGAGCTCGCCGTCGACGCCCACCTGCAAAAGAAGGCCAAGGCCGCCGAGATGATCAGCGGCCCCGGCCACCCGCTCTGGCAGATCGGCAAGGTTTCCAACGATGGGAAACCCTATGTCGACCTCGATGTCTGCACCTACATCCTCGGGCTGATCGGCGTGAACGACGCCGTCAACTTTCTCGTTGGCCAGGAACTGCACGAATCGAAGCAGGCGCAGCGCCTCGGCCTCCGGATCGTGGCGCACATGTACACCAAGGCCAAGAAGCTGGCCAAGAAATACAACCTCAAGTTTACCCTCGAGGAATCCCCCGCCGAATCCGCCGCCCGCCGCCTCGCCAAGTCCGACATGGTCTACTTCGCCGAAGAGTCCAAGGAAATCGTCAAGGGACCGAAGGACGCGGAATACTACACCAACTCCATCCACCTCGCCGCCGAGGCGGATGTCTCGATGGTCGACCGCATCATCGAGCAGTCCAAATACCACAGCATGATCGAATCCGGCGCCATCACCCACTGTTTTGTGGGCGAGGAGCGGCCGGACGCCGACTCCATCGCGCACCTCATGACCGAAGTGTTCCACCGCACCCAGTCCGCCCAGGTCTGCATCTCGCCCGAGTTCACCTTCTGCGAAGCCTGCCAGCACCAGACCCGGGGCCTGCTCGAAAGCTGCCCCGAATGCGGCTCCGCCAACGTCGTTGGCGAAACCCGCGTGGTCGGCTACTTCAGCAAGATCCAGAACTGGAATAAATCCAAGCGCTACGGCGAGCTGCTCGCCCGCCACGCCGGGAAATACAACATTGTCGAAGCCGAGGAAACGGAAACCAAACTCGTAACCGCGTAAGGGCAGGCCTCGTGCCTGCCCCTCCGAAGGAGATAAGAATGTCAGCAAAATATCAGATCAGAGTCTTCGGGAAAGAGGGGTGTGACAAATGCCACACCCTCAACCAGCGCCTCGACAAGCTACTCGCCAAAGACGGCTTTGCCGACTTCGAGAAGCGCTACTGCGATGTCGAAAGCGTTGACGGTCTCGTGGCCTTTGCCGAGGCCGAGTGCATCAACCCCTCGCGCATCCCCGCCATGCTCGTCACCGC
>WFRA01000159.1 GCA_015486775.1 Kiritimatiellales bacterium
GCGCCTCATGCCGTCCAGGTAATCCAACTCATCGAATGCGGCGGCAAGCTCGACAATCCGATCCAGCAGGTCGTCGATCTTGCGATCCCGCAGGCGGTACACCACGCGCATCCCTTCCCTGTCCGCAACCACCATTCCCGCGGCCCGCAAGACCATCAGGTGCTGCGAAACGTTGGCCTGGGAGCGCCCCGTCACCCGCATCAACTCCGCTACACATCTGGGCTTCTCCCGCAGTGCCAGCAGTATCCGAAGGCGCACCGGGTTCCCCAGTAACTTCGCCAGCTTCGTCGCCCGCTGAACCGAACTCGTCGTGACTGTCGCCATATCCTCCGCCATCCTATTCCCATCTTGGAATATTGTAAACCACGCGCAACGGTGGTGTCAAATCGCAAAGAAAGGAAGGAAAACGAAGTAATTCCTGGGGGTCCTATGGACCCCCGGGAAATGGCTTCGCTCCCCCGAAGGACACATTCCGAGCCCCTCAACGCCTTTGTGCTATAATTGGTAAAACGCTCGTCATGCACACATTGGGCAGGAGGTGTTGAAATGGACGCGTTACCCACACGGAAGTTGGGCAAGAACGGGCCGGAGATTACCGTGGTAGGGCTGGGGACCTGGGCGCTCGGTGGTGGTGGCTGGGCTTACGGTTGGGGCCCCCAGGACGATGTAGATGCGCTGGCGACAATGAAGCACGCGTTGGGACTCGGCATCAACTGGTTCGACACGGCTGCGGTGTACGGCCTGGGACATTCTGAAGAACTGATCGGGCGCTTCCTCAAGGAACTGCCGCTGGACGACCGCCCTTACGTGTTCACCAAATGCGGTCTGGTGTGGGACGAGAAGAATCCCATGGCGGAGGCTCGGCGGGTGCTTCGTCCCGATTCCATCCGCCGTGAGGTGGAAGCTTCGTTGCGACGGCTTGGCGTGGAACGCATCGACCTGTATCAGATCCACTGGCCGGACGACAGCACGCCGATCGAGGACTCGTGGGGCGCCATGGTGCGGCTGGTCGAAGAGGGTAAAGTGCGATGGATCGGCGTTTCCAATTACGATGTGGCTCGCCTGGAGGCTTGCGAGGGAATTCACCACGTGGATTCTTTGCAACCGCCTTTCTCCCTCATCCGTCGCGATGTGGCAGCGAAGGAAATTCCCTGGTGTCTGGAACACGGCACGGGTGTCATCGCGTACAGCCCGATGGCCTCCGGGTTGCTCACCGACCACTGGACCACCGACCGGGTCGATGCTCTCCCGCCCGACGACTGGCGGCGGCGCTTCCCCAGGTTCCGACGGCCTGCCGTGGAGCGGAACCTGGCGCTCCGTGACGCTCTGCAGCCTATCGCCCAACGGCACGGCGTGACCGTGGCGGCAGTGGCCGTGGCTTGGACGCTAGCCTGGCCCGGAGTGACGGGCGCCATCGTTGGTGCGCGCTCGCCGGAGCAGGTGGATGGGTGGATTTCGGCGGCCACACTGGCGCTCACCGACGAGGACATGGACGAAATTGCCCAGGCTACCGAACGGACGAAGGCTGGTTCCGGGCCGAAGCACCCTCGCGAGATCTTCTCTTGAGCGCGCATCCGCGGATCGCGAACGCCTGATGTGACGATCAGGGTGTCAATAGCGCTCCGCCAGGATGCAGGAACGCACGGTAGCCCGCCGGAAAAAACCAGGTTCCGGCGGGTTCTCGTTTTTATCGTTCCCGGCACACCATGTGATGACCGATCCGCCGGGGGCGCAGCTTCCGGGAGGACTTGTCGATATGGCTACCGTGTTCATGAAGTGGCTGGAAACCAGCCCGAAGGACTACGACCGGGGAATCCGGCTGCTCACGCTGGGGAAAATACAGCGCATCGAAGAAACCATCGTGGATGGCTTCGTCCATGATGGGGCGCGGGTGCTGGAAATCGGTTGCGGCACGGGGACGCTCACGCTGATGATGGCGCACCGAGGTGCGGAAGTAACTGCCATAGACGCTTCGCCGCGGATGCTGGCCGAGGCCGAGAAGAAGGTCAAGGGAGCGGACCTGGAAGAGCGCGTGTCGCTGAAATTCATGGACGCCACGCTGATCGGAGACCGCTTCCCCGCCGCTTCCTTCGACCTTATCGTGTCCACGCTGGCCTTCAGCGAACTCCCGCCGGACGAACGGCGCCTGGTATTGGAAGCCTGCCGGGAGTTGTTGACTCCGGATGGTCGGCTCCTCATTGCCGACGAAGTGGTGCCGACCGGGTTCGTCGCACGCCTGCTCTTCTATCTGATTCGCCTGCCGCTGGTGCTGCTCACATGGCTCCTCACGCGCACCACCACCGGCACCCTGCGCGGGTTCGATGCTGTGCTGGCCCAGGCCGGATTCCGCCCGAGGGTGGTCGCGTCGTACCTGGGCGGAAGCCTGGTTTTGTACGAGGCTTCCCCTGCCCCGGCAGGATCCGAACCCGGCCTGCCCCTGATGGTGCGCGGCGTCCTGCACCATCACGTTTCGCTCCGGACCCTGCTGCTCGATTTGTGGCTGCTGTTCTTCCGCATCATCCCTCCGTATCCCAAAGTGCGAACAGGGCTGTACGCTGTTGGACATCCCGACGCCGACTCGCCGGTGCTGGTGACTGGCAATTTCGGTCTGACCGTGCGCCGCCTCGTCCGGGCTATAGA
>WFRA01000160.1 GCA_015486775.1 Kiritimatiellales bacterium
CCGAAGAGCTGCGCGCGAAGCGGATCTGATCCCGCCCTCCCGCCGGGGGGAACGGAGCGACCCGGAACAGCCGGTTAGCGCAGGCGCATTTTCACGCGGTAGAAGCGGTGGTCGGCGGTTTGGTCGAGCACGGTGTCGAGCGTGCCTTCCGGCAGCTCCTCTTCGGTGGCGAACGGGGTTCCGGGCAGGTCTTCTGTGTATTCGACGATAAAGACAAAGCTGGAGGCGTAGGCCGTCGGCCACCCGATGGACAGGTCGGAACCGTCGATCTGGATAACCGGAGCACCTAGATCCACCGCGACCGCCCCGTGGCTGGAGGGATCGCCGGGATCGGTTCCATCGAGATATTCCTGAAGGTCGCCGAAACCGTCGCCGTCGAGGTCGGAGGTGGCGAGGCCACCGCTACCGGAGAGGAACATGGCCTCGTAGTCGTCGGGCAGCAGGTTGCCGTCGGCATCGTTTAAACTGGCCGCGGGCAGCGCCGTGAGCGAGAGCGCGATGACTTCGAGCGGATCGGTGCCCGGGCAGAGGTTCCAGTCGCGGTCGGTGTAGGCGGTCAGCTGCACCTCCGCCCCGGCGCCGAGCTGGAAGGTGGAGGGGAAGCGATAGGGATTCCCGGTGGCGGTGTAGAGGCTCTTGGGCTGCCCGCCGCCGTTGTAGAGCACGGGGCAAGCACCATCGAAGGAGTTGGTCCGGACTGTCAGGGTGAAGCTACCCCAGGTGCGGGTAGGAACCGCTGCCAGCGCATTGCCGACCTCCTGGGCTGCCGCCGCGAGTTCGCTCGCAGGGAGGGGGGCCGCCGCAAGGTAGTTGCTCTGCAGGGTTCCATCGAAGATGAAGGTGCGCAGCACATCGACCGGCAGCGGATATTTCCCGGCATTGGAAGAATCGCGCCCCAGGTCGCTGCAGACGGAGTAGACCTCCCGCGCGACGACCTGGAGGTTGACCATGGAGGCCTCGTTGCTTTGCAGGTTTTCGACCAGCCCCCTGAGGCTGTAGGCAGGCGAATTGGTTTCCAATGCCTGGATGCCCGAGACGGAGATGCCCTCCATCGTGGTGTCGGCCGTGCGCCCCTTGAAGAGCGAAACCCAGCGGTTGGTGGAGAAGCCGTGCGAATAGACTTCATCCGCCAGCTTGCGTTCCACCAACAGGCCGGCTAGGACTTCGTCGAGCCCCAGGTCGCCCTCCTGGACAATGCGTGGCTGTGCGGCATAGGCCGCCTGGGCGGCGGCGATCCAGTTTGCGGATTCCTGGGCGAGGGTTCCCCCGGCATACTCGTAGTTGACCTGGACGACCGTGGAGGTCGGTTGCAGATGGATGCCCACCAGCTCAACCCCGAGCTGGTTGGTGGCGCCGCCGCCCTCGATGTCGAAGCGCTGGTCGGAGACCGAAAGGAGGAAGGGGATTTCCGGATTTTCCGATTGGGCGGAAAAGAACGTTGCGGGGTTGGTGCTGGCCACGGAAGGGGAGAGGTTGGTTGCCTGGGCATATCCGGCCAGCGAGCCGCCCGCCGAATAGAGCCGCACCTGCGTTCCGGTCTCGCATAGGCTGACTGCGGAAGCCACCCCGTCGTATGGGCGCGGGATGAGTATCTGGTCGAACAGGGCACCGGTTTCCAGGCGGCTAGGCGGGACGTTGGTGGAGAGCGGATCGGTTCCGCGGATCAGCTCCTCCAGATCGGACGAGCCGTCGCCGTCGGCATCCAGTCCGCTGTTGATCGGATCGAGTCCGTTGGCCAGCTCGACATAGTCGGGCACGCCGTCGCCGTCAGAATCCAAGTCGGACGGCGCGTCGGTGAAGCGGTACGATACAGTGCGGATAATGGAGGACTTGCCTCCATAGGTGGCGTAGTACTGAACCTCCGTCTCCTTGAATACCGGAAAAGGCGCGGAATAGGTTGTCCAGTCATCGGAGGAATCCGTGCGATAGAATACCGTCGCCGATGTGGGGTTGTTTGTGAATGAGACCTCGATGGATGTGCCATATTCTCCAGAGCCGGGGGAGACCGAAACCACCACCACCTCCTCGCCGCGCGCGGCGTCCAGACTGCAAACCGAAATGGAGTCGTCAAGCTGGTTGACCAGCGTGAAGGCCGCGCCTGCCGCCGGAGATCCGAGCGAAACGGAGTGCGGGTTGACCAGGCCATATTCCGGCCCGGAGTCGTCTTCGACGGTTGCCGAAACGCTTGCACCCAGCGCTGCGCTGTCCGACCAGTCCGCCGCCCGGAGCAGCTGCAACCGGCGCGGAGCCGGATCGACGAAAGGCTCGTTCTCGAAGGTCATCACATTGGCCTGCCCGGAGACATTGGGCGAAGCAAGGGTTTGCGACCCGAGCGAAACAAACTGCCCGCCGGAAAAGTGCATCTGGTTGGCGGTCGGCGCGGCATCTCCGCCGACCGAGGAGAGTGCCACAAAATCGTCCAGCCCGACGGGAATCGCACCGGAAAAGGTTTCGCCTGCCGGGGGATAGAGGGTCTGGATCGGGGAGAGACCCGTATTGGCATCGTAGTTGTACAACTCCAGCGCGGTTCCGCCGGTGTCCACCACCGCCAGGCGGGTCGACGAAGCACCCTGGAGGACAAAGATGTCGTCTATCGCCGCACCGCCCGAGGAGATGGTTGCCACCGCGGAAAACTGATAGTTGGTGGGCGAAACTTCCTCCAGCGTTGTGTTCCAGATTGTGGAACCGCCCCGTTCCCAGAGCAGAAAATGCGCCTCGCCGGACGGGAGCGTCATGGCGGCATAGCGCGGGGCGGAGAGGCTGGGCATAGAAACATACGAGACCCACTCCGGATACCCGTTTGTGACCGTGTACATGCATAGATAGGATTCCGCATAGACTGCGCAAAGAGCGCTTTTCCCGGGGGCGTACAACACCTCGTTGAGCTGGCTCCACCCCGATGGTCCGGCATAGTTTGCGATCGGCGAAAACGCCGAGCCGTCCGAGCGGATAAGCTCCAGGCCGAAGGCCGTGCTTCCATTGAGCATGCTCGCTGCAACCAGATCGTCGTGGGCCGTGTTTCCGCTGCCGCCGACATCCATGGCGGCGACGCTGAACGGGCCGATGCCGTTTCCATAGGCTGGAACCGGCGAGAGCACCGCTGCCGCGGAGGGAGCCTCGTAGACGTTGATCCGGTTGAGTGCGGGCGAGGTGGCCACGACCGCCTCGCGGGTTGTGGAGAGGAGATTTCCGCAGGCCACGCCGGCCACGGAATCGAGCCCGAGCGGGCGGGGATCCGCCCAGGTGTAGGCATTGGCGGAAAGCTGGTAGCCCACCCGCAGGGTGGCGTTGGAGGCATCCACCACAACCAGATCGGAACGCCCGTCGCCGTCGAGATCCCCCGTAGTTAGGAATTGTCGATCGGTTTGGTACACAAACCCCGCATGTACCGCCCCGGCGGCCAGCAAGGCGCAAACTGGAATGAGCTTCTTCATGGTCTTGTCCTGTCAGTTTTCTGTTTAGGGAAAGGGAATGGTCATGCTACCGATCGGAATGATGCGCTCGATCTCCTTGTCCGCACCGAAACGCACCAGCAGATACTGGTAGGTGGCACCGCTGAGAACCGGCTGGGTGTCGATCAGGTAGACGCCCCACGGATCGCTGCTGGAACGCGGACGAGTGATGGCCACAAAGGGGTCATAGATAACCGTGTTCCCCCC
>WFRA01000161.1 GCA_015486775.1 Kiritimatiellales bacterium
CGACTGCCCCGCACAGAGCCAAACGTCTCCGACGAGGACGTCGGAGAGTGTCAAGTGGCGAGTGTCGAGTGTCGAGCGAAGTGTCATCGAGCGAGACTTTGATGAAGCGGGCATGGGATCGAGCTTCACCATCCACTTTCCATCTTTTGCTGCTACCGATGTTTTGACCTGCCCGGCAAAGGCGACCACCACCTTTTCCCCGGGATCGGCGGTTCCATAGACTGGAACCGGGCGGTTGCGCTGGAGCACCATGTGGTCGGTAAAGAGCGGATTGAGCCGCACCTCCGCCCAGCCCGCAGGCGCCAACAAAGCGAGAAGAAAAGCAAGTCCTGCCCTGCCCGTTCTCATCTACAGGGTCTCCAGCTTGTACACCTCGAGCATGACCGGTTCGGGCCACGGCTTGGGCCGGGGCGCATCGCGATGCTTCGGCAGCACCTCCCAGCGCAGCATGTAGCTGGAATCGCCATGCCCCCGCTGGGTACGAACCTGCATTTCCGGGAACGTGGAGCGGACGGTCTTGATCTCGGCCGGCCATTGCTTCGGCGGAATGGTCTTGATGGGCTTGAGCGTGGCTTCGTCCAGAACAAAGACCTTCTTCCCCTCCGTCTTGTGGGAGAAGCTTTGCAGCAGCTTGCCGTCCTTGAAGGAGACGGCGGAGATCCGGATATCGTTGTTGATGCTCCCCCCACCCTCGAACCACCAGCGGTAGTCCCAGTCGGAGGTCTGGACAATGTTCCATTTCCCGTTTTCGAGCCGGGCGTTGTAGAGCTGGGTCTTGCCGTTCCGGTCAAACTTGTGGTAGGCGAGCACCACCCGCTTTTGCGAGTCGAAGCCGATCTTCCCGTTGCCGTTGATCATGCCGTTGCGGATGGGAACCGGGTCGACAATCACGCCGGGCGTGTCCAGCCGGATCGGCAGGGCGATGGGGCGGCCGTCGGCGGTTTCCCAGTGGATGAGGTCCTTGCTGCGGGCGTAGGAGAGGTCGTGGTTGGTTTCGCACATGATCGTGTCGCGCCAGACCCAGGTCATGTGGAACCAGCCATCAGGGCCGAGCACGGGGCCGATGCAGTAGGCGTTCATCAGCCCCTGCCCATCCGTAAGCGGCGTGTCGAGCAGGCGTTTCCAGGTTTTGCTTTCGGTGTCGTAGACATTGTAGATCTGGTTGCCCTTCCCGCTCATGCCGTCGCGGTAGTTGAAGATCAGCTCCCCCTTCGGCCCTTTGAAAAACTTCGGGTAGGTGCAGCGGGTCTCCAGCTTGCCGGTCATGCGATCAAGCTCTTTCAGCGAGGTGACGTCGTAGGGTTTCTCCGACCGGAAATAGACCAGCGGTGCCACATGCATGTTGCCGCTGATGTGGATGTATCCCTCCGAATCGATGGCCATCTCGATATAGTTGTGGCTGTCCCACTTCAGGAAGCTGGGCAGCTTCTGGAATGTCCAGTCCCTGGAATCGAGCGTGCGCTGCCCGGCCACCATCTGGCGGTCGGCATCGTAGAAGGCGACAAACTGCCGGTTCCCGACCGTCTCGAGCGCAAAGGCGACCGGCGTGGCCGCCCAGACCGGTTGAACCGGCACCTTTTCCAGGATCTTGTAGTCCGCCTCGCGGGCGGCGCATCCGGTCTGGATAAAACCGACAAGCAAGACCAGCATTAGAGGTTTTTTCATTTAACTATTCCTTTTCCTGTTACGGATCAAACTGCGGCGACCTGCCCGTCCAATTCCCGATCCATCAGCACGGGGTTGACCGACGGGAAACAGCCATACCCGAAAAGATCGACCGGCGCACCCGGCATGGCCCAGTCCACGCCCAGCTCCGAGAAGAGGCTTTGCTCTTGAAAGGCTTTTTGGCTCAGTTCCTTAATCCCGTCGATCACCCGCATGGTTCCGTGCTCCGTCTCTTTTCTGTCAAAAGCGATAGCCGCAGGCTGCCCGGCGGATTCAAACGCCCCATTCCACGCCAACATGTAGGGGCGGCACTCCTCGACAGTGATCATCGGGCGCTCGTTGCGCAACAATGCGCGGCAAACCGATTTAATCATCAGGTTGCGGTCGGTTTTGTCGTTGGGTTCCGGACTCCCCAGCACCTCTTCCCGGCCATCGCGGTAGTGGATTTCCGCATGTCGATGGTCGTGGAGGCGGATGGTGCCCTGGTCGGTCTCCATTTCGCAAAGGATGGGCGGCATCTCGTCAGCGCAGAGGCTCGCGCAGAAGAAAACGGGCACATCTTTTTCGGTTTCAAGGCGCACGACACTGGTATCTTCGCTTTCGATATCGTTTGCGTGGTACAACTCCGCCTGCACGCGGACGGGATTGGCCATGCCAGCTTCGGACGTAGCCAGATAAAGCGCCTCGGCCATCAGATGGGCCAGCGGATTTCCGATGGTTCCATCGAGCACCCACTTGCCATCGATCTGGAGGCGTCCGCTCCAGAAGCTACGGGAAAAATAGGATTCCGGCCGCTGCCAGAGGGCGTGTCCCTTCACGTAGCGAATTGCACCGAATTCACCGCGACCCAACCGTTGTTTGAGCTGCTGCGTCGCATCGCTGTAGAGATGCTGGAAGTTGACGGCGATGAACCTTCCGCTTTCGCGCTGGAGTTCGATCAGCCGGTCGAGATCCTGGATGGTGGAGACGGGCGGCTTTTCGAGCAGGACATGGAATCCGCGCTCAATCGCTTTGCGGGCATATTCGTAGTGGCTGTCGATGCTGGTCGGGATCAGGATGGCATGGCAGGTTTCCAGCGAAACGTTGTCGAGCAATTCGTCCGCGCTGTTGTAGACGGGGAGGCCCTTTTCCCGGCAGGCCTGCGCGGAGGGATCGTCCGGATCCGGCGTGGTGACGGCCAGCAGCTCGCAGACCTCCGGCAATTCGGCGAGCCGGTCGATCAGGTATCCGGCGTAGCCGCCGCAACCGATCATGGCCAGTTTGAGAATGTTGTTGCCCGAATTCATGCTAAACCTCGATCCAAGTTTTTTCATCGGCCGCCTGGCGTGCCGCCAGGGTGGCCTTGGTTAGTTCAAATGCGTCCGTTGCGTTGGTCAGGCTTTCGTGCCCTTCGAGGAATGGAACGAAGAGCGGCTCGGGGGCGTCGAGCGGGATGGCCTCCGGGGCGGCTCCATTTTTGAGCAGGGTGCAGGACTGCTCGCTCGCCCGCGCTTCGACAATGCCATCGGTTCCGACAATCCTAATCCAGTCGTCGCCGTGGGTTCCGGCTTCCGAAGGTCGGAAATAATCGACGCTGATGGTTCCCTGCGCACCGCCGTCGAGTTCGGCGATGGCGCAACAGGTGTCCTCGCAATCCGGACGGGCGGGATGGGCCTGGTTGGCTTGCAGCGCAGCGACCCGGCGGACGCCTAGCCCAGTGGCGAAGCGAATCAAGTCGAAGGCGTGTATTCCAATCCATGGAAAGGTTCCGCCATATTCGCAGCGCTGGCCGAACCATTCGGGGCGGGCGGTTTCGTCGCCGTATTTGTAGGACTTGCGGGCGTTGGCGAGCACGGCCTTGCCAATGGCGCCTTCGCGATAGAGTCGTCGGGCGGTCTGAAAAACCGGATAGGCACGCATGGAAAAGATGGCCATCAGCCGCACCCCGTTGGCATTGACCGCGGCCTCCACTTCGGCGGTTTCCTCCAGCGTGATGCCCAGCGGCTTTTCGGCGATAATATCCAGCCCGGCATTGGCAGCCTGGATGACGGCCTTGGCGATGTGGCCGGGGCGGGTGCTGACGATGCAGAAGTCGGCGGGAACCTCGCGCAGCAACTCTTCCGCGTTTCCAAACACGGGAACATTTTTGGCCGGGGGAAGCCCGCAGATCCAATCAAGCTCTTCGCCCTCAAAGGCCGGAGCCACGCCGCAGACCCGTGCGCCGGGATATTTTTCCAAGGTTTGGAAAACCTCGAAAAAGTGCCCCCACCCGCCGATGCAAAGGATTCGTTTCATGTGGCTATTCCCCGGAGGTGGCTTGTTCCGCGCTGCCGGCGCGGTTCATGAACCAGCCGATCAGGAAGATCGAGCCGGAGGTGGCGGCGATAATCGCGCGGGATTTCATGGAGTTCGGGAAGAGCACCACCACGAGCAGCCCCAGCCCGACCACCATGGCCATCTTGCCGACGAGCATCAGCTGCCCGACATCCTCCGAACCCACGCCTTCGGCCTCCGGATCGACCGGGCGGTTCATGGTTTCGTAGAACTTCGCGATGCCCTCCTTGGCTTCGTCCGGCGTGAAGCGCCAGAAAAGCTTGGTAAGGAAAAACACGCCCGCGCCGACGGCCAGAATACCGAACACGCGGGTGCCCAGGCTCCATTTCATGACGACGGCCAGGTAGCTGTACGACGCGGCGGCGAGAACCGAGGCCACCGCCGACCAGCGCGGCGTCTTTTTGACCCAGTACATCAGCACAAAGGGCACCGCCAGCGGCAGGCCGATCACGGAGGCGAGAATCAGCATCAGGTCAAACAGGGCGAACTGCTCCTGCTTCGCCAGAAAGAGGGCACCGATCGTGACGCCCACCACGCAGAGCACGTTGGCCACGCGCGATACAATGAAGAGTTCGCGCTCCTTGGCATGCGGGCGGAAGAGCGGCTTGTAGATGTTGAGCGTGATGATGCCCGCATTCTGGTTGATCGCGGCGTCCATGCTCGAAAGCGTGGCGGCAAAGATCACCATGATCATCAGGCCAGCCAGCCCGTGGGGCAGTAGCTTCAGACCCATCATGACATAGGCAGCGTCCTGCGGGTGCTTGAGGCCGGGCAGCAGTTCTCCAAGGTTTGGAAAAAAGTGAGAGGCCGCGATCGGCGGAATGAACCAGATGATCGGGCCGATCAGGAAAAGGATCGCCGCAAAGTTGGCGGCCTTCTTGGCGTTGCGGCCATCCCGCACCGCCAGGAAGCGGGTGGAGCCGGTGGCCGAGGTGAAGAGCATAAAAATCTGCGAGAAGTAGGCCGCGATCCAGACCCAGGTATGCTCCTCGCCGTTGAACAGGTTGAATTTCGAGGGATCGACATGCTGAGCCATTCCCCCG
Source organism: Kiritimatiellales bacterium (assembly GCA_015486775.1). Lineage (GTDB taxonomy): Bacteria > Verrucomicrobiota > Kiritimatiellia > Kiritimatiellales > Pontiellaceae > Pontiella. The sequence goes on from WFRA01000161.1 coordinate 5,022, forward strand.
AACCCGCCGATGCTCGAGAGGGTCAGCGCCGCCACCACCACGCTCAGCGCCATGAGCACCAGCGACTGCAGAAAGGCCGAGGTCATCACCGCCCACGAGCCGCTGATGGTGGAGTAGATCAAAATCACCACGCCGCTGATAATGATGGTTGCGGACATGGGAACGCCGAAGGCGACGGAGAGGAAGGTGGCCAGCCCCATCATCCAGATGGCACCGCCAAAGAGCATGTTCGGCACCTGCACCCAGAGGAAAAACTGCTCGCCCAGCCGCCCGAAGCGGTCGAAGATCACCTGAGCCGAGGTGACCCGCCGAGTCTGCCGGCACTTGTCGGCAATAAAGCGCCCCATGAAAAGGAAGGCCACCACGTTGAAGTAGAAGAGCAAAACAATGAGGATGCCATATTGGTAGGCAAAGCCCGCCGCGCCGGTAAAGGTCCAGGCACTGAACGACGACATAAAGCAGCTTGCCCCCGCCAGCCACCACGGAATCTTGTTACCGCCCACGAAATAGTCTGCCACCCCGCCGCAAAGCTTCTTGAGCACAAAGCCCAGACTCACCAGCATCAGCAGATAGGCACCGATCACATAATAATCCGCCGACGCCAGCTGGTACACATATTCCGAAACCTGTTCCATATCGTTTCCCTTTCAATTCAATGTTTTGTTGTTGCCAGTTCCCCAGTGGAACACATAACCCAAGGCATATAAAGCTTCCCTTAATTTCCAGTAATTCCCGGAAAAGCCTAGCTCAAGGCAATCAACTCCGGCGAAATCATGGAGCGGAGCCGTTGGTAGATGTCCTGATTATCGATGCGCCACGCCAACTGGATAGCCCCCATTCTTCCGATCAGCCCGAAATGGACCTCCATGGTGGCCGGATGCGGCGAGATGCCTTTCAGGAACGGCTGCTGGTTGTTGCAGCCAATCAAAACCGTTTTCCCGGGAACAATGATTCCCTCCCGAACCATCACCGGATAAAGCACTGCCATCGCCCGGTCGCAATCGAAAAAGATGCCGTCTGCGGCGGAACCCGCCTTCCTGAACCGTTCAATGACTTCATCCACGTACGCCGTTTCCGGGTAGGTGTCATGCAGATCCTCCGGAAGCGACTTTTTGACCGATAGCGAACGAGCCTTGATTCCCTGCTTGGATGCGGCATAGGCAAACCCCTCTTCGCGCAACGCGGAAACCCGGTCGGGACGCCCTAACTTCACGATAACGGGGTGTCGGCAACCGTGTCCGGTGAGATATTCCAGCGCCATCATTCCCGCTTCGCGGTGGTCTGGCATCACATGGTCACCCCAGGTTGGGGTCCAGGGATTGTTCATGACCCAACAACAAGGCTTCGTTTTTAGATATTCCACCACGGATGCATGCGGCTTCCAGCCTAGCAAAATAAAGCCCGCGAAACCACCCTCTTCGAGGGTTTCCAGTTCTTCATCGCCCGCCCCGATGAAATGCAGATGGATCGAGAGCCCTTTTTCTCGGCCGCCTTCCTCGACCCCGCGCTGAAGTGTTAGAAAAGCAGACGAAAGGTCGTCACTGGCATAATACCGATCGATAAAATTAACGAAGGCCACTTTTTTCTTGCGGGCGGCCTGCCCAGGCTTCGGCCCCGGCCGACGCGGGGAAAGCGAAAACCCCAGCTGGTCGGCCACCTTGGAAATCTTCTTTTTGGTTTCCAGGCTCACCGAGGGATTGTCGTTCAACGCCCTGGAAACCGTTGAAACCGAAGCCCCGACCTTTTTCGCCACGTCAAGGATTGTAACGTTGTGTCCCTTTTTCAATGCCGTTTCCCCTTTAAACCGCCATTAGATAGTTTCCAGCCAAACCCGTCAAGTTTCATTAATTTCCATTATTTACCAAAAGCCCCCCCGCTACGGAACCGATATCTTCACCTCGTCCATGTCCCCAACATAGTTGGATTTGTTTTTCCGAGATCCGATATAGATGTTTCCAATGTTTGGAACAAAAGGTCCAATCCCCGGAACGGAAACGGTTGCTTCTTCCGTAATCAGTTTAATGGTTGCCCCGTCGTAGACCGCCTCAATGTATTGCCATTCGCCCGCCGTTCCGATGTCGGCGGAAACAGTCACCAGATTGGTTGCACTCGTATCGGTTGCCTCCCCGCTTTTGTTGATGCTGAATGTTGCCGTCGAGGGTTCCACGCTTAAATAAACCTGGTCGTAGACGTGGAACAGGAATCCACCGCTGTTGCCGGGGTTCAGGCGAATCCATCCCTGGTAGCGAAAGGTGCCCTGGTCGGCGGGCCACTCGCCTGAGCCGGTCATCATGTACTGGTCGCCTTCCTCCAGTTCGCAGCGGATGGCGTTCCCGAATTTTCCATCCGCAATCAACGAGATGCTATTGCTGCTTTGGGCGTTTTCCACTGCCTGGAGAACCGCGCGTGTTGTTATCGAAACATCATCGGCATAATAGGTGGTGGTTGCATTTTGCGCCGCCTCGTCAAAGTGCCAGAGCGCCACGGTGTTTGCATCATCCGCAAAAGGCGCCATGCCCAAAACCGTCCGGTTGTCTCCATACTCCACAATCATCGTGCCACTGCCGAAATCCCCATGGATATAGGGGGAG
>WFRA01000162.1 GCA_015486775.1 Kiritimatiellales bacterium
ACGGAAGCCGATGGCGGCCCATTTTTCGAGGTCGGTGGCGGTGAGCCGCTTGCAGTGACGCCGGTATTCGGAGGGGGACATGCCGGTGGCCTGCTTGAAGGTGTTGGCGAAATACTGGCTGCTGCCGTAGCCGCATTCGAAGGCGATGTCGATAATCTTGATGTCGGTTTCGCGCAGGAGGGTCTTGGCCCGTTCCATCCGGAGGCGGAAGAGGTATTCCATGGGGGAACTGCCGGTGAGCTTCTGGAAAATCTTGTTGAGCTGCGTGCGCTGGATGCCGCAGTGGCGGGCCATCCCGGCCAGCGTCCATCGCTGGTCGCAGGTGGAGGGGAGCTCGGTGATGAAGGCCTGGGTGCGCTTCTCCGAGCGCGTGTGCTTTTCTTCGTCGACCGCCTCGCCCTTGACGATCCGCTTGAGCTCCACCAGCACGGCGCGCAGGAGGGTTCGGGCATGCGCCTCGCGCAGCTCGTGCGTGCTTTGCAATTCGGTGACTAGTTCGGGGATCAGGTTGCGCAGGCTGGGGGTTGCGCGGAAGCCGTGCCGTTGGCTGCCAGCTAGGGCGGTACTCAGCAGCTTCATCTCCCGGGGGCTGAAGCCCAGGCTCTTGGGGAAGCGGAACTGCTTGCGGGCAACGGGGTAGTCCTCCTCCAGGTGGAAGAGCACGTGCCACAGGATGTTCTCGGGCTCCCAGGGGTGGGGGCTACCGTGCACCTGCCAAGGCAGGGTGAAGAAGACCGTCCCGGCCGCGACCTTTTCCGGAACCCCCTCCACCATCCATTCGAGCATCCCCTTTTCGACATAGGTGATCTCCAGCCCCCGGTTCTTGTGGGGGGCAAGTTCCGTGCATTGGAAGCGTCCGTAGCTGATGAATTCGTTCATGGTTCCGATCCCTGTAAATATTCGAAATCTACCATGATCCGCTTAAAAACCGCCACAGGTAAAAATTCTTCCTCCTGCAAACCGATGGTGGTGTCCGCGCCGGAATCCTAGATGAGGTCGGCCACCATCCGCTTGCGGAACTTCTAGGCATCCCGCTCGCACATCGGCAGGCAGCAGAAACAATCGTGTGGGTTTTTGTATTTGGTGCTCCGTGGTTTTCCGCATATTGGAAAGGGTCGGCCGTGTCTCTTGGATCAATGCCTAGAGGGGCAGGGCTTGTTGGGTGTGCTTCTCAATGTGTAGCCAATCGGGGAGGTTGGGGAGGGGGAGGTTTCGCAGCTCCTTCGGTTCCAGCTTGTGCAGGCCACCTCCATATGTCCGGCCATTCCTGACAAGATGCAACGGGTTTATTAGATTTAGATATTCGAATACCATATTGATTCGAGCTGGATTGTTGCCGAGCTGCTTCCTGAGAAAGGCTGTGGGATAGAGAAATAGGAACACGTTTGTGGCCACGGCGTTTGATTTATTCAGAATAAATCTGAATGGGGATTCCTGAGGGTTCCTGGAGCGACCCATGTAGGTTGTCAGAAAAAGGGGAGGATCGCGTTTTTCCTGCTGGTACCATGGCTTGCGGTGGGAACAAATATAACATTCGGGGATGCCCTTCTCCTCCCCAAGTTGCAGATAGCGCCAAAGCCCCGGGTGATTTTTCTCTATCGTTTCGGGAGGAAGGTCGCAGTCGAGGAGATAGTTGACCTTCTCTATCGAAGGATCTCCATTGCCGCCGTCTTCAATAATGTTTTGTTTTAGGTAGCGCGGGCTTGGGAGGATGGGTTTCAAAAACTCTTCCGGGATTTCATATCGTTTGGCGGTTTCCCCGTCCAAGATAAAATAGCCGTTTGCTCCCGTGGCAATTCCCCGCTTTATGCTGAATAGATCCCCGAGCAAAACCATCGAACCAGAATCTTTGTAGACGGGGTCGGTAAAGTTCCATTTTCCCGCAAGGGAACTGTCCTCCGAGGAAACCGCCTTGCGGTTGGTTGGGTTCTCAAGTTGTCCGCCGAGTGAATAGTCGAAATGGTAGGCGGCGGTGGGCTTTTCTTTTTTGTAGGTTACGATGCAGGATGAAACAAGTGCATCGTCGAACTGCACATCCTGCGGGGAGAAGCGGTGGATACGCAGAAGAGTAACCTCCGAGAGAAGGTAGCGACGAAGCACCTCCCCGTAGTTGACCGAAAGGAATTCGCTTGGAACCAGCCAAGAGGCAACCGCCCCCTTCGCCAGGGTGTTGTGGGCGAGAAGCATAAAATAGACATACAGGCCGCTCAACCCACTAACCTTGAGCCCAAGTAGCTCTCGAACCCGCAACTGCAAATCCTTTTTCAATGCCCCGTCAATATGGTGGTGGCGCACGTAAGGCGGATTGGTGCAGAGAAAGTTGAACCGGGACTGGAACTCCGCCTGTCCGGACACAGCAAGAAAGTCGGAGTTCAGGATTGTGTAGGGGTTGTTCCACAGCTGTTTTGCTATGTCGGCGTATCCGCTATCGATTTCGATTCCGATTCCTTCCGCGACCCGCTCGGGAGCGATGCTTTGCAATGCGGAAATAAACACCCCCGACCCCACGGCAGGTTCAAGGAATGAAATGCGATCCGACTGAAGGTTGCCCAGAGCCGCCCGAGCCATCTCTTTCGCAAGGCAAAACGGGGTCGAGAACTGTCCCAGCATGTTTCTCGACAATGGATCGCGAGAACTGTCCATTTCGGTTTGATGTCGGAACCTTAGAACCTCTTTTTGCTCAAGCGATGTTGTATAGGCGGGGGAATCCTCCTCTATGCGGCCAGGAGGCTCCTCCCCGTTTCCAGGTTCGGGAAACAGGGCATCGAAGTCGGAGATCCGGTGTTCCCAGACCCAGTCGATTCCCTCCGAAGCTTCATATCCAAGATAACCCGGCTCGAAATAACCACATAGAAACAGGATGAATTTGATGTCCCCAAACTGCTGTTTTAGCTGGTTGAACTTTTGTGCCTCCTCTTTTCGCCGTTTGTTGGTGTTGGTTGCGTCGCCTGCGGATTTTGCTTCGATCAGAACCGGGAAACCGGTGCCTCCAAATGGCTGTACGACGGCATCCAGGGGGATATTTGTTTTCTGCCTGCCGACCTCTACGTTGAGGTGGAATGCAAAGGTGCCCGTCGGCATCTCGATCAAATCTGGGACATCCTTATTTTCAATATGCCGATACCCCCTCGACTCCAGCCATGCTTGCAGGTTGGCAAGTTGACGCTGTTCCTGTGCATTCCGGATGATCGGATCGGTCATGGCTCCGCAGAGCCGATCGGCAATGACGGTGGCGGCACGGCCTGCCGCAGCTTTGCTAGGAGACTGTTCTTTTTCCAGCCAAGGGCACAAATCGCGGTCGGCCAGTTCGAAGATGATTCCACAGATTCGATCCAGTTGCTCTTCAAGTTCGTCTTTTCCCATCCGGGGAGGAATTCGTGGTGCAAGCCCCTTTTTCCCTTCCATGGATTGGATGAGGTTTTTGCCGACATGGGCCAGTCCCATGAGCCGATCCCTTGCGATTGGCGGGGCGCAGGCCATGCGAAGGATGGCCAGGATTCCGGGGTTTGCTATCAGGATCTCCGAAGTGATGTTTCTCAGGAAATCGGTATGGACGAGGGCATCTTCCACCCTAGACGATGTTTCGGAGCGCTGGTTCCGGTAGGTTTCCGGTGCAAACCGCAGGAACCAATCGTTGTAGAAATCGATAGATCGTTCAACATCGGCCTTCCACAGTTCGGGTTTGTCTGCATTGATTGCCACCGGTTTGCTCCTGTTTCCCTGAGGTTCCATCATTTGACAAGCCCTATGAAGCTAATGGGTGCGACTGAATTTATCAACAATGGGCATCCAGAACTTTACGGGAATAGACCGAGTCTGCCAGTTCGATTCTTTTGCGGGGCGTAGCGGGATGCCGCTAATACCGCGTCCGCTCCGGGCCGGTTGGGTAGACGCGGTGGCAGGTCTTGTCCATGAAGGCTCCGACCGGGAGCTTTTCGAGCGCTTCGAGGTTTTCAAAAAGCCAGTTGCCCGTGGCGGCGTGTGCGATAATTTTCCCGCGTTCGTCCGTGATGGTGACTAGGTAGCCGTAGGGCTTGATCCCCCGGTGGACGCCTTCGAGCGTGAAGTCGGGGATTTCAACGTTTCTACCTTCGAAGCTGTGCGAGCGATGGTTCCCTTTGTCCGGAACGAATTCGCTCGTTTGCCGATCGAGCAAGACAAATTGATTGCCGTGTAGCTCTCGTCCGATGGCAAAGAATTCGACCCGGAGTTTGTGGGCGTATTTCCCGGCGCTACGCTGCTTCACCCGGACTTTGGCATGGTAGTCGTAGGCGACGGTCTCCCCCGAACGGCTGCCGTTCTTTATGGAAAAGATCTGCGAGGTCTGTCCGCTAAAGTCGATATCGAACGCTGGCGGATTGGCCAGTTCGACATATTCCCGGTCTTCGGCGGAGAGCTGCGCAAGCGGAATCTTTTTCTGTTTACCCCTGTCCGTCTCCACCACGGCCTTCTTGCCGATCACGGTGACGAGCCGGGCCTGCATGGTCTTCCCGCCCAGACCAGTCCAGGTCCGCAGGGCGGGTTCGGGGGCTTCGGCCTCCCGCGGTGCGGCGTTGGTTTCGGGTTCCGCAGGAGCAACCCGCTTCCGCGTGTCGTAGTCGCAGAAAACCGGGCCGTTGGTCAGGCTCACCTCGCCGCGAACGAGGTTTTGGTAGATGGCGTCGAGCAGGTCGTGCGACGGGTAGGCGGTCTTGAAGACGGGCAGGATCGGGCCGTTGGTCATTTTGCGCCGCTCGTACTCCACGCCCTTTTCCTGGACGGCGAGCATCAGGCTGGCCTGGCCGCCATTGTCGGTCATGATCACCTCCATATCGAGCGGCGCGCCGGGTTCGAGCTTGATCCAGTCGCCAACTCTGGCGGTTTGGTTGCCCATCCACCACTTTTTCGAGTCGGCCGAGGAGGATTGCCAGATATCCCCCAGAATAACCGATTCGTCATCTTCCCATGCAGAGCCAAAAACAATCTTGCCATTCACCCGGACCACCAGGATCTCGTCGCCGGAGCCTACGAAACGGAAGGTGATGCCGTTCGTGCGCGATGCCGGGCAGACCAGCTGCCCCCGGGAGAGAACCATCCAGAAATTGCCTTCGGTATCCTTTTCGCCGAATGCGGCTGGCGCGATTTCGGACAGCTCCGGCGGAATCACGAACATGGTGGCATAGAGTTTCTTCGGCGACCGGTAGTAGTGCGCCAGCACCGAGGTCTTCCAGCCGCTCTTGATAAACTTTCTTACGACATCTCGGTATTCTTCGGGGGAGTAGGGGATCGGCCGCCCGGTGCGGTCGCGCTTGAAGTCGTAGAAGG
>WFRA01000163.1 GCA_015486775.1 Kiritimatiellales bacterium
ATCTCCCTTCAAAAGAGCCGAATAGGCATTTGTATCCAAAAGGACTCTCTTCATTTCCAGTCCTCGGGATCGATGCGTTCAAAATCCGCAGTTGCCGCATCAAACTCGGCGGCATCCTCATCCGACCAAACACCAAAAAACTCCAAAAAATCTTTACTGCGATCGACGGGCTTCTTGTCCAGCCCGACCGAAGCTGCGAGCAATTTTTGCAAGGTTTGGTTTAGGCTAAGCCCCTTGGCAGCCGCCTCCTCGCGCAAACGCCGATCCAGACTAGGATCGATCCCGTGCATCGTCATGCTACTCATTCCAACCTCCAATTCATGATATGAACTAATTTAATTCAAATAATGAACTACTCTACCCAACGCCTATTCTGCAAGCCTTTTTTATCCAAACCCATTCCTGAACTGTTCCATCAGCTCGACGATTCCGGCGCGGATGGCAAACATGTCGTTGGAGAAACGTTCGAGGCGTTCCGCAGAAAGAAGCTCCCTTTTGCGTACTTTTTCCAATGCTTGGATCATGTCGTCAAAATAGGGCAATGCCCGCTTGAGACAGGCCACCACAAAAGCGTTGTCCACGACATGGTCGTAGGCGAGGCTGTTTAGCGCACCGGCAAGCTTTGCGCCGACGCACTGGCCATTGAAAAGCATATCGTGCAAATCGCCGTTGCCGGCACCCTCTTCCAGCAACCCGGCATCCTTGCATTCGTGCCACAGCTCCATCACCGTTTCGAAAGCCCGAAGCTGCAACGGATGCACGGGATGGCCGTACTCGTTCCGAACCCAATCCACCCCCTCGGTCAACGGATTGGGAACGGGTTCCTCGAAATCGTCCGGGTCAAAATCAAAAGGTTCGATTTCGCCTTCCTCGACGGCCTTGTCGTAGGCCTCGAGATCGTCGGCCAGCTTGTCCCACCCCATCTCTCTTGCCACGATTTGGTCGCGGTCGGGATGATCCATGTATTTTTCGAGCAGCTTGCCATATTTGTCCGTGCGCTTGTCGGCCTCCTTCATGAAGCGCTCCCACTCGAACTCGTCCATCGACTTGTCATCCTCGGGATCGTAGGCCGGTTCCTCGCCATCCTGCGTCTCGGAGGCTTCGAGCGCCTCCCCAAGCCGCTGCATGAACCCAACCATGGAGTCGGCATTTTTGCGGCGCTGCTCCTCCTCCCCGGCTTCGTCGAGCGACCAGGCGGTATCGACGATTTTAATTTTGTAGTCGTAGCTCTCGATCACCACGCGCCCGTTGCGCTCGCTAAACCATTCGAGATAGAGGGAGTTGGCCATATGCTCCGGAGGCTTCCCGCCGCGCCGGATCATTTCGAGCGCCTCGTCGAACGGAATATCGAACGCCCGCACCTTGCGCGATGCGGTGTAGTCGCCAATCGCGCCGTTTTGTTCGGGGAACAGGTCGGTATGCTCGTCGCCCACCTGCGGGTCGGGATTCTCGAAGGCAAACAGGCAGCCCGCCACATCGCGGTAGCCATTGCCCTCGAGCTTCAGCACCACCGGCTCGTTGCGCCCCGCCAGCCAGATCTTGCCGGTAATCTTTCCCTTGATGCGGTTATCGATCTCACCGCGCACCACACTCGATCTCAATCGCCACGCCATGGTCTACCTCACTTTATCGAGAAGTTTTTATGCACCTTATATAATTTCTCGACGACATTCCCGTCTTAAATGTTCGAGCCGATTTCTCTAAACGCTTCATAATCGCGGTGTACAAACTTTCGCTACACCTGTATTTCCCCAACATGAGAGCCACGCTCGTCCAAACATAATCGTGCAATGCCCCCAACGAGCGTCCGTCGGGACGCCGCCGCAGTGCTGAATAAATTTCCAGGAACTCCCCATCGGTCGGGGAACGACCGCTTTCTGAAACAATTAACGGCAGGTTGCGTTCTATCTCAAAAAACAGATGGTTAAATTCCAGAGGATATGCCGAGAGCACCTCTTTCGGTGCCGGCTCATCGCCCCGGAAAAGGGACTGCAACGAGTCTACCTCCCAGCTGGCCAACCGCGTTCCATCGAAGAGAAATACGGGCCTCCGCCCTTCCATTGCAAGGGCACCGGTCGACTCGTCAACTTGAAGAGCTGCCTCAAGAGAGGAAAGCTTCAATCGCTCCCTTTCAACAACACTCTTAAGCGAATCACACAATTCAAATTGCTCGCCGAGATCCATTCCAACATCTTTCATCTTTTTCCAAAACATGATCTACTCCTATTTCAAGAAACCGACACGAAAACTTATTCCTCCCCAAACAGGGCGTCGACAAATTCCTCGGGGTTAAAGGGGACGAGGTCGTCCTCGCCTTCGCCGAGGCCGGTGAAGAGGATGGGCACGTTGAGTTCGGATCGCACCGAAAAGAGGAAGCCGGCCTTGGAGGAGCCGTCGAGCTTGGTGACGACGATTCCAGTGATTGGAACCACCTTGTTGAATTGCTGCGCCTGGATGACGGCATTCTGTCCGAGCGAGGCATCGAGCACCATCCAGACTTCGTGCGGGGCACCCGGATGCCGCTTGCCCATGGAGCGGCACATTTTGGGCAGCTCGTCCATCAGCGGGGTCTTGGTGTGCATCCGCCCGGCAGAATCGACGATCACCGGATCGCATCCGCTGGCGATGGCGGCATCGACGGCGTTGAAGGCCACGCCCGCCGCATCGGCGCCCATTTCGCCGCCGACAAAATCGCAGCCGACCGTTTCGCTCCAGAGCTTGAGCTGGGAGGAACCGGCGGCGCGGAAGGTATCGGAACCGCAAAGCATCGGCTTGCCCCCCTGCCCCATGGCCATTTTGGCGAGCTTGGCGGCGGTGGTGGTTTTTCCGGAACCGTTGACGCCGAGCAACAGCAGGACAAATGGGCTTTTATCCGACGGCCAGGAAAAGGATCGCACCTCGCCGAGTTCTTTGAGAAGCAGGTCGCGCAACAGGTCTTTGCGCGAAACCCGGCGGGGTGCGGCATCGAGTTCGTCGACAATCTCCATCACCAGCCGCACCGGGACATCGGAGCGCAGAAGAATCTCTTCCAACTCCTCGACATTGAGTTCGTCCACATCGCCGAGCGACGGCGAAAAGACCTTTTTGAGAATGTTCCGGGTCTTGGAAAGCGCGGAAGCCCAGGCCACCATTTTACTTTCCTCCCTTCTTCGGCTTGTAGGTGGTGCGCGCCGGGCGGTCGAGCTCCTTGCGGATGCGGTCGAGCACGCCGTTGACAAAACGCCCCGACTGGAACGAGCTAAAGTCCTTGGCAAAATGGACGGCTTCGTTGATGGAGACCACCGGCGGGACGTCGTCGCGGTAGAGCATTTCGAAGAGGGCGACGCGCATAACGGTGCGGTCGACCGCGCCCATGCGCTCGGAATCCCAGCGCTTGGCATACTGCGAAAGGCGGTCGTCCAACTCGTCCTTGCGCTGCACCACGCCCTTGATGATCTCCTCGGCGTAGGTTTTCTCGCGCTCGATGGGCTCCTTGTCTTCCCAAAAATCCTTCAGCGCCACATCGATGGGCGTCGAATTAAAATCGAGTTGGAACAAAAATTGGATGATCCACTCGCGCGTCTCGCGCCGTCCATTGACTTTTTTCTTCTGCATAAAACCTCAAATCATTTCTTACTACATTTTGGCGGATTTACATAACGATACCGGAGGGCGATACTGTCGGATCTTCGCAACCGAACGGGTTCTCCAAGCACAAAAAAAGTTCACTCCCATCCGGATAAATCATCAGGAGCAATCGGCTCTATTGCGGATGACTCCAAAACCATTGGCATAACGCCATCCATCGGTGTTGTCTTCCGTTTTACGTCCTTTTTCACAGAGCCAAAATCAGTGTGCTCATCATCATTCTGCACGTCAAGTTTCATCACAACTGCTTATAAACTCGGGCGGTTTCGATGGCGGCTTCGGCGGCGTACCAGCCGCGCGTGTTTTCGCCGCCGAGGCAGCGGGCTTCCGCCTGCGCCCAGCTACGGACGCCGACAATCTCGTTGATGATCGGAACACCGTGCTGGCAGGCGCTGTCGAGAATGCGCTGGCCGGTGGTGTCGATGATCATCTGGGCATGTTGCGTTTCGCCCTCCACCACCACACCGAGGACAATCAGCGCACTATAGCTTCCGCTGGCGGCCATCCGGTCGGCCACCACCGGAATCTCGTAGGCACCCGGCACGCGAACCACATCGATCGTCTCTGGCTTGGCACCGTTTTTTTCCAGACATTGGAAGGCACTCCGGCAAAGCTCGCTGGTCAGCTCGTCGTTAAAGCGGCTCACCACGATTCCGAAACGCATGCCCGAAGCATCGAGATTGCCCACCACTTGGTTTTTTGCGCCGATGTCTCCGATCAAATCGATCTCTTTTGAAATTCCTTTTCCCACAGTCAACCTCCGGTTGATTAAATATCTAAACTCAAATCTCTAAAT
>WFRA01000164.1 GCA_015486775.1 Kiritimatiellales bacterium
GGTATGGATGGCGCAGTCCGGGCAGACAATTTTTGCCACCCGGGCGCGGTGGGCGAACTGCTCGTTCACCTCGGCGCGGTCGGTGTAGATGTCCTGCAGGCGGAGCATGTCGATGCAGTCGTCGAAGTAGGGGTTGAAGGTGTGCGAGATGATCAGCGCATCCTCCTTAACCGCCTTCGCCTCGTCGTGGTAGAATTGGGTGAGCGTGTGGAGCGTCTCCATACCCCACTCTTTTAGCGCCAGATCGCGAGGATGGCCGAACATCCAAAGATAGTGGGTGTAGTCGAACTCAAAGCCGTCGGCATCCAGCCCGTCGGGGGAGAGCAGATACTGGATTTTCCCGCGTAGGTATTTCTGGTATTCGGGATTCAGCGGATCGACCACAAAGTTGCCGCCCGTGTACTCCTCCGCATCCAGACGCGGCACGCGAACCTTCTTGCGCTCCTTGCCGTATGCATCGTAAAGGACATTTGTATCGATCTTCAGGTTGTAGGCATTCTGGTCGTTGAACGGCAGGCACATCTCTTTGGGTACATCAACACCCCCCTTGCCTGGGTTGTGCGAGAACATCGAAACCCACAGGATCACCTTGCGCCCCTTTTCGTGCTGTTCGGCGATCCAGCCTTTCATGTCAGGCCAGATGCTTTCGTCGACGTCGAGCATCCGGTCTTCGTGGAACCAGCGGTTGTCGACGATCAGAATGGTCGGCTTGAGTTTCTTTTCATCGAGGGTGGCCAGCATCTTGTCGTAGGCCTTGCGCGTGCCGTAAACCTTGCCGGCGTCTCCGCAGCCCGTTCGCTTTTCCCCTGCCTTTGCTGTTTTGCAAAGCTGGTGGTAGTTGCTCAGGTAGACTTGCTCGCCCCAGCCGCCGAAGATCGGCTCGTGCCACCAGCGCGGCGAGTTGGAACGATCCTTTTTCGGAGGAACATAGTCGTGGTTGCGCAGGTACGAAACATATTCGTCGAGCGCGGCATAGGTGTCGGCCGACTTGCTTAGGGAAAGCATCATTTTCGGGCTCGTCCAAGAGCCTTCGATCTGGGTGTAGCCGTCGTAGGTCAGGTTGAAACCGATGCCTTCCCCTCCGAGGTACTGGAACTCGCAGAAATTGTTTTCGCCCTTGTCGACCAGCAACCCTGCCGAGAGCCAGCTGCCGCTCTTCGCCCGGTCATTGAACAGGAAGAGGTAGGGCGGCGGTGTGGCCAGCCAGTCGCCGCCTTGATAGCTTCGGTCGCCGTTCACGCGGACATGCATGTTTTCGTAGTACATGCATTCGCGCGAATCGGCCGGATTGATGTTGAACGAATAGACCTTCTCAAACGATGGCGTCGAAGAAGTCGCGAAAAACTTCCAATCCCGTTTGAAAGGCATCTTGACGTTGAGCACGTTGATGTAGGGATAGAAAAACTCCTCCATCTTCGGATCGTCCTTCAGGAATCCCTCAAAGAACCGAGCATTTTCAAGCTTGCCCTTGCCATGGACGGTGTAGCCGTAGAGCACCCGGTCGTCCTGGCACGTGAAGGTGTATTCCACCCTGTCCCAACACGTAGTCCTGCCCATGAAGGAGATCTCCACCGCATCCGCCAACTCCTTCAGCTGCGGGGCGTCCAGCGACACCAGCGAGTCGATCTCCTCGTCCCGGTCGCAACCGGAAGCGACAAACAGCTTTCCGCCGAGACCGTTGCTGAACTTGAGGTTCACATGCATCGGCTCCGATGCGTCGTATTTCAAGGTGTAGCTTGATGCGTTGATTTCAAATCCATTTTCCGTCTTTACCTGTTTCATTCTTCTTGTTTCCTTTTTTAATTCTTGACCGGATAACAGGATCGTCAGGATGGCTTCCTTCCTTGCCGTTCCATCAGATTTCTATCCAGCTCATCCTGTTATCCCGTCTAAATTATTCCTACGCCTTTGGCCGAATGTTCCTCGTGAAGAACAAAATCACCATGCCCAGAAAGGTGCATCCGACAATAGTCCAGAGCACAATGTCCCATGCATAGGCCAGACTGTGCGTCGCGGAAAAATGATCCATCATTCCACCAAATCCCTTGGCCTGAACCGTGCGTCCGATATAGCCCCAAAGCCCAACGAATCCCACCGCCGTGCCAGCGGCCTTTTTCGATGTCTGATCCATTGCCGAAACCCCGATCAGCGCGAGAGGCGGGTAGATGAAAAATCCGATCATGGCGAGCGCGGCCATATCCACTGTCAAATGACCGGGCGGGTTCCAGATAATAATCATAAACGCCAGCATGACGGGGATCATGCAGAGAAAGGCGAGCAGGCCGCGCCGTCCGCCGATCTTGTCGGAAAGCCAGCCCAGAAATAGGGTGGACGGAATGCCGCCGAATTCCATCACGAGGATCGCCCAGCCCCCATCGGCTATGTTGGCACCCTTGACCTCGCTCAAATAGAGCGGTGCCCAGTCTAGCATACTGTAGCGCACGACATAGACGAAGAAGTTGGCGGCGGCGAAGAGCCACAGGAACTTGTTCTTGAAAATATAATTGACGAACAGGTCGCGGGTCGAAAGCTCGACCTCATGCGTTTCCCTCCCGAGCGCCAGTTCTTCATCGGTATAGTCGTTGTGGTACTCCTCGATCGAGGGCAACCCTTCTGACTGCGGGGTGTCGTGCAAGCGCCACAGCAGATAGGCCGATCCCAGCAGGCAGATGATGCCTGGGACGAAGAAGGCTGAGCTCCAGCCAAAGTGAGTCGCCGCAGTCGCGGCAATGAACCCGGCCAGGCCACCACCAATATTATGGTTGATGTTCCAGCGGCTCGAGATGGTTCCGCGTTCGTGGGAGCCGAACCAGTGGCAAATCGTACGGGCACAGGGCGGGCCGGCCATACCCTGAACAAAGCCGTTCAGCGTCCATAGCAACATATGCACGGCATAGTGGGTCGAGGAGCCAAAGGCAAAGTTGATGCACGCCGTCAAAAACAGCGATGCCGCCATGAACTTGCGCGGGTTGCTGCGGTCCGACAGGGAGCCCATCAGGAATTTCGCAAACCCGTAGGCGATGGCGGTAACGGCGAGAATATTGCCGATCATGCCGTGGTCGTAGCCGAGCGTATTGCCCATCTCCCCGGCCACCACCGCGAGGTTGTTGCGGCAAAGGTAGACCATGATATAGCCCAGGAACGTCGCCTCGAACACCTGCCAGCGGCAGCGACGGTATTTTGGGGGAATCTGATCCGCTGGAAGTCGCTCGATATGCGGCGCGGGCGCAAAGAATTTTTTAATCAATCCAAACATGATTTAGGCTCCTCTCCTTTTGATTCGTTTTTCGCTTTCGGATATCCGTTATTGTTCCATCTGCTTCTTGTGCCAGTACATCGAAACGCCATACGGCTTTATTTTGGTCTGTTCGTAGTGGTACTTTTCAACGTCGAAGTTGTACGGATAGTGCCGCCAGTCGATTTGGTCGCCATCGACCGAGAGGATCAAATAGCCTTGGCCGTGCTCGGCGGTCTTCCCGCCGAAGGTGGTGTCGCGTACGGCGCGCGCGCCCGACCAGACCGCCCCGGAAAAGGAGCTTCCCGTCACGCAGGGAATCCCTTCCCAGTCAAATTCCTGGAAGGCGTGCGTATGGCCGAAGAGCATTAGCTTCACATTGTGCTTCTTCAGTATGGGCAGCACCTTTTTCCGGTCCTCCACATAGACTCCGTGCGCTTGGGGAAAAGGAAGATGAGCCGAAGTGACGATCGGGGTGTTGGGGGGGATGCTCGCAAGATCGTTTTCGAGCCACTCGATTTGCTTGTCGGAAATCCCGTACCAGTGGCCATTGGTTAATTTGTCGTGGGTGGAGAGTACCACGAAATGCCAACCCTGCCGGTCGAAGGAGTAGTAGGAGCGCCCCTCGTGACCCAGATACTTTTCAAAAAGCTTTGGCCCAAACAGTGGGTTGTCGGGGGTCGCCGGAGGGCCATCGAAGGAGTCGTGGTTGCCCAGCGTATTGAAAAAAGGCACGCCAGTCGTTTTTTCAATCTGCTTCATTCGCTTCACGCACCCCTCGACGGAGGCCATGAATTCGTCGATCGGCGGCACCGGTCGGTCGGGGGGAGGGACCAGCTCTAGGCCATCGCCGCCATTCAGAATAAAATCGATCCCGTCGTGCTTCATCACCTTGTCCAGTCCCCGCTGGTAGCCCACATAGGGTGCCTCCAGCAAGTCGTCGCGCTCCGCCGGAAGCTCGCGTTCGCGAACCTGTCCCAGTCTCCAGGCCACATGGGAATCGGTCACAAAGGCAAACGAAAACGCCGCCTTCCCGGACTTCCTGGCGGATGTGGTTTGTTCCCCGGCGGTGGCCGCCAGCGTGGCGGGGGCGGCGGCCGCCACTCCCAAACTCTTTATGATGTTTCTTCTGTCCAGTTTCATTGCTGTTCCTCCTGCATCACCCTAAACGCGGTGGAGCTGGTGATAGGGTTAGGTTCGATTTGTTTTTAGAAATTCACTTATCTTCGTTTTGCTAATTTTTTCAGGAATCAGAATCGAGGTGTGTTGACCATCTTTCATTAATATCGTCAGTTGATTTAACGTTTGAGAGGAGCCGACACGGGAAATAAACATTGCCCTCAAGATCGGGCGTTGTTCACCGTAAAGTGGAGCGACTGGTCCTGCTTTATTTTTTCTGATATTCCTTCAGCACTGGGAATCCTAAAAATTGTTTCGGTAGTTTTGTACGTGCTTGTCCTCTTTTAATTGTCACCACAATACTGTTGTATGGCCCCATAGATGGGTCGATTCCGCAATTTGCTTTTTCTATTCCTGGTTGATTTTCAAATTCTGAAATAAAATCAGACTCAACCGCTTTGAATAAATCCCACTCTTCATAGGGGTTCAGTACTTTGCATTTCTCTTTACGTTCACCTTCTTCGAGTAATTTCCAATCTGTGATATTCATTTCATTTATCTCAGTAGAATGTTTGAGAGGAGCTGACACAGGGAATAAATGTTGCCCTCAAAACCGGGTGTCGTACCGTGTCGGCTCACTTGATTGGTTCTGCAAATATTGAGTTTGTCATTATTTTCATTTTGTATGCATCAAAATCAGCTTCATCATAAAAATTGGTAGTAGTCTCTTCCCCATTTTTCCTCACGATAACTTTGATTGTTCCATCGGGTATTTTCTCGTGATGAATCTTTAGATTTTCTCCAATGAAATATGTCCCGCTTTCTTTTATTGAAATGGTTACTTTTCCTTCAGTGTGCTCTGGAATAATTCTGTGCTCAACTCTAACTCCTGACAGAAACAATAAAATCTGTCTCTTATA
>WFRA01000165.1 GCA_015486775.1 Kiritimatiellales bacterium
CCGAAGGCCTACGCCGAGGACGCCGCCCGCCGCTACGATCTCAACCCGCCCGCCCACGACCAGATCGCCGGCCTCGTGGACGGCACCAACATCGTGAAGGTCAACCGCATGCCGATCGTGGTCGATGCCGCCAACGTCGCTTCCAACACCTGGTTCATCATCGACGACAACTCCTGCCAGGAGGGGATCGATTTTGTGGACGGGGCGCAATACTACTACTTTGTCTCCGCGCTCGACCTGCTCGGGCGCGACGGCGACCTTTCGGACGGCCTGCTGGCCGCGCCGTTCGACCGCATCTCGCCGGACGTCCCGCAGAATGTCCGGGTGGAGGCGGTCTCCGACTATGTCGGTGGCTCGCCCGTCCAATGGCTGGATGTTTCGTGGGATCCGCCGGCCACCAACTCCGATGTGGCGGCTTACTATGTCTACCGCTTTGATAGCATTGCCCAAATGCAGAGCAATTCGATTTTCGCCACCAGCAACCGGATCTCCGGTGCCATTGTTCCAACCTCTGGAAGCACGGCCCGCCTCCACTACGACGACCATGGGCTCGGCACCAACGACTACGGCGTGACCTATTGGTACACCGTCCGGGCAGAAGACAGTTCGCACGGCGGAGCCAACCTCTCGGGCAACAGCGGCCCGGCCTACGGCACCCTGCGCGACTGGGAAGGACCGCCTCCCTCCACCAATTCAGTGATCTATATCCAGGTGGAAGCCCTCCAGTGCGGTTTCAAGGAGGTCACCAAGCCTGTCCTTCAATCGCCTAACAATGTTGAATTGCTCTGCACCCGCCCCGCACCGGACAGCCGTATTGCCTGGGCGGAATTTTCCTACTACACGGGGGGATACCAAGGTGCGGGTTCCGAGACCAACGCCGTTCCGCTCGGGCGCTTCTGGTTCCGCGGCGCGGAAATCCAAGTCTCGATGCAGACGAAGCTCGATCTCTCCAAGGGCCGTCAGGTCACCATCTTCTGCCGTGTGGGTTCCAGGCATGGGAAGAAAAGCGACTATGCCAATGTCACGCGCTACATCCCCTATCCGGAAGAGAGCGCCGACGGCTTGAAGTTCGAGGGAACCGATTCCCTGGCGACGGTCCCATGGAATGTGGATCCCGGCCCGCACGAATGGGGGCCGGGGCCGCTCATCACCAACGTCTGGGTGCAGCTCGATCCCGTTGCCGATGCCGCGACCTACCGGCTCTACCGGCGGGTGGATGGCGGCCGACAAACCCTGATCGCCCAGGGCGAGATGGATTCCCTCCTCGGGGCGCTGGTGGAAGACATCACCGGCGGCACCGTGAATGGCGGAACCATCTGCTACTACTACCAGCTCTTTGATGTGAACGGGAACGCGAGCCCCCTAGTGAAGCTCGGTTGCATCGAAACCGCGCCTCGCGCGGATCTCCCCGCGCCCATGCTCAATCCGGTCGATCCCGTCGGAACGGCGAACTCCAACCCGGGCCTCCAGCTCAGCTGGTTCTGCCCGGCTTCGGGCGTGGAGCGGTTCGAAGTGGCGGTCGCCCTCGACCAGACCGCGCTGCCCTCGACCTTCAGTTCCGACCTGAGGCCGCTGGAAGGCGCCACGACCAACTATCTCGATGTGGTTGTTGACGGAACAACCAATTCGCTGGGCTTTGGGTTCTACCGCACGGGGCGGATCGACGGAAACTTTGGAAGCTCGACCAATCCCCTCTTTTCCGTCTCCGCCGACGCGGTGCTCAACGATGACTACACCTTTATGGTGCGCGCCGTCGGCGCCTCCGGAACCCCCGGTCCCTGGAGCAATGTCGAAACCTTCCGGTGGGCCGTCGCGCCGACCGCCGGGCCGCAGGTGCCCTGGCCGACCCGCCCGCTTCCGCTTGTCCAGCAGGCCGCGTTCAATTCCAAGGTCTCCTTGGACTACCTCACCGATTCCGACTACCTCAACCTCTACTCGCGCAGCGGGGTCGGCATCCGGATCGGGGAGTTGCCGCCCGAGGCGGGCTCGCCGGAAGCCAACAAGGATGCGGTGTATCTCAGCGACTTTTTCGACCCGATGGAGTTCCTGTATGAAAACGCCGACGAACCCGGAACGACGGCCTTCCCGTGTGTCCTCTACCGCTATCAGGTGGCCAACAGCTTCTTTACTTCGGTCAGCGGCGATGTGGTGCAGGTTTCCCCGCTGATGGAAAACATCGCGTACGGGAAGAGCGGGGGGAA
>WFRA01000166.1 GCA_015486775.1 Kiritimatiellales bacterium
ATGCGCAACGAAGCTGGCACGAAGCCATCCTGGAGGAACGACAGATCGCCATCGCCTACAACCCCGCGAAGGGGTTGTTGGCGAAGCCTTGCGGTTTTCCGGGGCGGGGAACCTCCTGCCTGCCGGATCAATTCTGTGCCGGATTTGGTTTTACCAGAATTTCCGCGTTGTCCACCCACATGGCGAAATAGGGCTGGGGGCTGTCGCCATAGCGAAGCATGAGCAGAAAGGGCTTATCGAATATGCAGTCGGTGGGTGGAGCGCAGAATACGCATACCACGGATGCGCTGGATTGCAGTACCGCGCCGCGCTCGTCGAGCTGGAAGCGGATGGTTTGTTCTGCCCGCTCAATTTTCCCATTCCCATATTCGGGATTCTTGATCGAAAGCCTGCTGCCCGCCAGTTCCGTGTATTTTCTGGTGATGTCGTAATTGAAGAGCGGAACAATGAGTTT
The DNA here is from genome assembly GCA_015486775.1 of Kiritimatiellales bacterium. Lineage (GTDB taxonomy): Bacteria > Verrucomicrobiota > Kiritimatiellia > Kiritimatiellales > Pontiellaceae > Pontiella. The sequence goes on from WFRA01000166.1 coordinate 455, forward strand.
CTGGTTCGGAGAGAGGGGCTCACTGGACGAGGTGTCTATATACCGCCGCAGCTTCTCTGCCGTTTCGCCCAGGGTTGCTTCCGGGGAAACCTGCGCGAGGATCAAGTGATGCTTGCTTTGCTTCGTGCGCAGTTCGACGATGAAGGCCTCCTTTTCCGGCGGATACCAAACGCGCACCTGCTGCTGTGCATGATCTGTCCTGGTCGCCGAACCCGCTCCATGGGGCAGGGTGAAAGCCTTCACCTGCACGCCGTTGAAGTTCAGCGGCTCATCGGTCTGCTGGAAGGCATATTTGAAAGGAAGGTTTGCGCTGAGATATCCGAATGCCGCGAGTCGTTGCTGTGCATCCGTTTCGGGATACGGTTCCGGCTCGAAGGTTCCGGAACCAAACCGGGTCTTGATTTCCGCATTCACCTGCTTGATGAAATCCGGGGTGTAGGATCCCGCAACGGCAAGATATGTTTCGGGGTCGAGATATTTCCCGGAAATGTTGCGGCGGTTGAGGCGCGTTAAAAAGTCTGGTTCGTCTCCGGAGAGATGGATCTCTTCCCCGAGCAGATCCTCCATTTTATTCCAGGCGAGCTGAAACGATGCGCACCAGATCAGGTTGGTTCCGGCAGTGACGGGTGCCTGAAGTTCCGGAACGACCCGCGTTACCTGAAGTGCGGCCGCATTGCAGCGCAAATCCGGGGCGGACAGCTTCTTTGCAAGAATCTCGGAGCGAATCGTGTTTCCTGCTCCGTAGAGATAGAAGCCGAGGCATGTGGCCACGGCCAAAGAGGGGACGGTCTGGATGCGAATACGCCGGGCCTTGGCCGACGGCCATTTCTTTTGGCACCACATTGCGGCCAGTGCCCCCGCCATGGCAAGCAGCCACATAAAGGCAAAAATCCAGAAAACAGCGAAACATCCCGAGGCACCCCACCCCGAGAGAAGGACAAGTGCGGCGCAAAGAAGGAACAGGACGAATGCCGCAACGGTCAGATACCCCATGGTTGATTTTCCCAGTGTCTGGAAAAGGAAGGCACCGCAAAACAGGGTTGTTGCAAAGAGAACCGAGAAGGTTTGCGGGGATATGGAGGGAACGGGAAATATTCCGAATAGGAAAACGGAAAATATTGCAAGGCTGAACAGTCCCAGATAGAGCAGGATTCCAGTAATCGGCGGCCTTGGTTTCATGTTTCCCTTTGGTTGGTATTCTATGGAGGGAGCATGGACTAGATACGGAATCTTTTAAACAACGGATCGCAGGCTTTTGCATCTGTAAATACCGTCGCAGCCCGGCGAAGGGGTTGTTGGCGGAGCCTTGCGGTTTTCCTCGCTTGCAAGCCGCGCGGCTTCGGGCTAGCTTCCTTGCCATGGGAAACGCAGATCTAGTGGGGCAACTGTCCGGCACGCTGTTTTGGGATGTGGATGTGGGCGGGATAGACGAGCAGGCGCACCGCAACTTTATCATTCCCCGCGCGATGGATCGGGGCGTGCGCAGCGATGCCTACGCGGTTTGGCGGCACTATGGCGCGGAAACCGTAAAAGAGGCGCTGCTTCGGGCACCCTCCCTCCAGCGCAAGACCATCTTCTTTTTCGCCAACCAATTCCACCTCCGCCCCGAGGACTTCCGTGCCTATCGAAAAAACCAGGAGATGGGAACATGGACGCATTGAAGCTGCACC
>WFRA01000167.1 GCA_015486775.1 Kiritimatiellales bacterium
GACGAAGACGCCTTGGGCGATCGGCCCGAGCAGTTTTTCGCGCTTCCCAAGCAGGGTCTTGAACGAACCGGTCAGGTATTCGCCGATCGCGGAAAAGCTCAGCACCATGAACGGGAAGGCCAACGCCACGAAGAGCTGCGCGGTGTAGGTGGAGCGGATCACCAAGAAGGCACCGATGATGGCCAGGGTGGTCAGCATGACGGGTAGCCGCTTCTTGAGCGTGATCAATCCGCCCGCCCCGAGGATGAGTGTGAAGAAGGTGAGCGGGTCGGTTGCCGGGGTTTGGTAGTAGTCGCGGAAGAGCGAGACCCAGTAGGCGGGGTAGGGGGATTTTATGTTCGCGGCAATCTGGCCGTACAGCCCGGCCACGTAGGGATTGGCCAGCGTGGCCAGAAGGCATGCCGCCGCAACCCCGCCCAGTAGCCCGGCGGTGGGTGCCTGCATCTTCTTGCGCTTCCCGCTCTTGGAACCCTGGCTGGCCTGGATGGCCGCCAGCGCAACGATGAATGGGCCGAAGAGGAAGGAGCCGTGCATGTTGGCCCAGAGGATCTGCAGGGGAATGAGTATGCCGAAGAGTATGGCGGGTTTCTTGAGGGTGGAGACCAGATAGACGAACAGGGCGATGAACAGCATCATCATCGTTTTCGGCCCGACATCCAGCCCCTGGAAAATCAGGTGGCCGGAAACCAGCAGGGCGAATCCCTGACTGAGCGGGCCGCCCCATTTTTTGGAGACCTGCAACAGAAAATAGAAGGCCGCTAGCAGGCAGGCGACGTTGAAGAGGATCAGGGCGGATGCGCCACCCATATCCCACAGGCCGCGGATCAGCTTGTCGTAGAGCCAGGTGGGATTGACGGCTCCGTCGGTTTCGAGGTACGAGATCGGGGCGCTGGTTGCGCCTTGCGCAAGGTGGCTCCAGATCTCGGGGGTACTGATGGTTCGGACACCAATCAAGGCGATAAATACGAGACCCAGATAGACATAGATCGAGGATGCACCAAACGGCTTCTTGCTCATAACTTCTCCCTAGTTAATTACGTAGTACATGCTAATGTCATCCCCAATCGCATTGCAAGTGGGGATTGTCCGAAAATCAGAATAGATCGAGCTGCGAAATATTGGCCTTGAGCCGGTGCGGACGCTTCTTCGCGATCTTGGGCTGGCCGCCGTCGCCAAACTCCCCTTCCTCGAGATTGTTGAGGATGTCGTTCGCCCGCGCGATCACCTCGTCGGGCAGCCCCGCCAGCCGCGCCACCTGGATGCCGTAGCTCTTGTCGGCCGCGCCCGGAACAATCTTGCGCAGGAAGGTGATCGAATCGCCGCGCTCCTTCACCAGCACGCTGAAGTTCTTGACGTTGGGGAGGGTTAGGACGAGGTCGGTCAGTTCGTGGTAGTGGGTGGCGAAGAGGGTCTTCGCCCGCATGTTCTTGTTTTTGCAGAGGAACTCCGCCACCGACCAGGCGATGCTGATGCCGTCGAAGGTGCTGGTTCCGCGCCCGATCTCGTCGAGCACGATCAGGCTCTTCGGCGTGGCGTTGTTGAGAATGTTGGCGGTCTCCTGCATCTCCACCATGAAGGTCGAGCGGCCGCGTGCCAGGTCGTCGCTTGCGCCGACGCGGGTGAAGACCCGGTCCACCACACCAATCTCCGCAGCGCTCGCCGGCACAAACCCGCCCATGTGCGCCATGATGGTAATCAGCGCCACCTGCCGGATATAGGTGGATTTACCGGCCATGTTGGGGCCGGTGATGATGATGAGCTGGTGGGTCTCGCGGTCGAGCGTGGTGTCGTTGGGGACAAACCGCTCCGCGTCTGGCATCTGCTCGACGACCGGGTGGCGGCCATCGCGGATCTCCAGCTTGCCGTTGTCGGTCATCGTTGGCCGGATGTAGTTGTTCGAAAGCGCGCGCTCGGCAAAGGTGGCCAGCAGATCCACTTGGCCGATGGCGAGCGCGTTGCGCTGGATGGTTTCCAGATGCTCGACCGCCTGCCGCCGCACCGCCGTGAAGAGTTCCTGCTCCAAGGCGACCGACCGCTCCTGCGCCCCAAAAATCTTGTTTTCGTACTCCTTGAGTTCCGGCGTGATGAAGCGCTCGGCATTCACCAGCGTCTGCTTGCGGATATAGCTCTCCGGCACGTCGGCGAGGTAGCTCTTGCTGATTTCGATGTAGTAGCCAAAGACCTTGTTGTGTCGAACCTTCAGGCTCTTGATGCCCGTGCGCTCGATTTCCGATGCCTGGAAGTCCGCCAGCCACTTGCGCCCCAGCGTCGCCGCCTCGCGCAGCTCGTCGAGCTCCGCGTGGTAGCCGGGGCGGATCACCCCGCCGTCCTTCAGGTTGAGCGGCGGGTCGTCCACCAGTGCGGAGTCGATTAGCGCCACCAGTTCCGGCAGGGTGGTGATTTCGTTGCCGAGCGTTTCGAGCAGGGTGCCCTTGCCCGCGAGCAGCGATTTGACCAGCGGCATCTGCTGGAGCGAAAGCCCCATCGCCCGCACATCGCGCGGGTTGCCGCTTGTCGAGCCGATGCGCGAGATGAGCCGCTCCACATCCTTGATGTCGCCGAGTACATCGCGTAGCGAGCGTAGCCAGGTCTGGTTGTTTACCAGCAGCTCCACCGCGTCGTGCCGCGCGGTGATCTGCTCCAGATTGTTCAGCGGGCGCAACAGCCACTCGCGCAGCAGGCGGCCGCCCATCGCCGTGCAGGTGGAATCCAGCACGTTGAGCAGCGTCGCCTTGTAGGCCGCCCGCGTATTGATCGGTGCCACCAGCTCTAGGTTGGTTGCCGTGGTTTCGTCCATCAGCATATAGTCGGCGGGATTCTTCACACGGAGTTTCCGAACATGGGAAAGATTTCGCCGCAGCTCCGTCTTGACATAGTAGAGCATTCCGCCGGCCGCGCTCAGCCCCGCCGACATCGCCGAGCAGCCAAAACCTTCCAGAGAGTGGACATCGAAATGCCGCAACAGAAAATCGCGCGCGCTCGAAAGTTCGAACGTCCAATCCTCGCATGCCGTCAGCAGCGTGTCTGATCCGTCCAGCGCGAGCTCGCCCATCTGCTCCTCCGGCACCACGCACTCGGCGGGGGCGTAGCGCGAAAGGTTGGCCTGCACGCTCGCCAAATCGTCCGACTCCTCGATCCAGAATTCGCCCGTCGAAAGATCGAGCATCGCCAGCCCAAAGCCATCTTTCCCTTGGAAAAGCCCCGCCAGAAAATTGTTTTGGTTTTTGTCCAGCGTCACCTCGTCGAGGA
>WFRA01000168.1 GCA_015486775.1 Kiritimatiellales bacterium
CTGCTGCTGGGAATGAGCGGCGGCGCGGGCAGCTACCGGATCACGTCGGGCATCGACGCGGAAGAAAACATCCGCGCCTACCACGGCGCCCTCTACGGAACCTACGGCACCGAACGCGCCTATTTCGACGGCGGAATCGCCTATGGGTTCAACCAGGTGGAGAGCCGCACCGATGTGCCGTTCGTGCTCGAGGGCGAGTTCGATGCCCAGCTGCTCAGCGCCTACCTCGGTGCCGGATACGACCTGGTCGACACCAAGGGCGGCACCGTCTTCACGCCGGAAGCCTCCATCCAGTATTCGACCTACGAGCAGGATGCCTACTCCGAAACCGGCACCACCGCCGTTCCGCGCAACATCGACGCCTTCGATGCCGACTCCCTGCGCTCCAGCCTCGGACTGAACGTCTCCATGCTCAACACCACCGCGCTCGAAACCTTCGGGTTCAAGATCGACGGCCGCTTCCACTGGCTGCACGAATTTAATCCAGAGCCTGGAAACATTGGATTCAGCCTCGAAGGCGGAAACGGCAACGACTACCAGCTCGCCGCCCCGCTGCTCGACGAGGAAACCTTCCGGGCCGGCTTCGGCTTCTCCTTCTTCAACACCCTGCGGCAAAAGCCCAAGAATGTCCTGCTGCGTCTCGACTTCGACGAGCTCTTCGGCAGCGACTTCAACTCCCACAACCTCTCCGCCAAGGTCATCTACGCCTTCTGATCCGACCACAACCTTGTGGATTGGGCCGTTGGATGGATTTGCAGGAGAAAAACCGGTGCGGCTCGGATGGGGTACCAGCGAATGGGCGACATGGCTTGGTCTTTCCGTCCATGCAGTCCGAAGACGAGGAGAAAGCAATCATGTTCTTGCAACCCGGCAATTCATTCATGAGAGAACGCTTGCCCTGCACGCGGATCCGAAAAAGACTCACTTATAGCGATCATGCCACAGATGCTTGAACCACATCCTAGCCGTCGCTACCACCACCATCAGCCCCGCAACGACAATCGAGACGGCTAGGGCAAAATTGCCCCGGTTCGCAGCCGAAGGGTTTCCAGGATCGCTATGGCCATCGAAGTAGAAGGCGCCGCCCAGCGCCAAGACAACCAGCGCCCCCCACAGCAGCCCCTTCTGTGGCCGCATCTTAAACATGGGTACTTTCCCGTGGTGCATGCCGCTCTTCCCTTTTTTTCTTCAATCCGGCGAAAGAATGAAAAATCCGCAAAGGCAATTCAACATTTTGAACCTGCAATTATTAGTACTTTGTACTAGTTGATGGCCGGCACGCTGCACGAAGGCACGGAAAAGGCGGAATCTAGATATGGATTGCCCGGATTTATTTCCTGCATGTAGCGGTTGGTGCGGGGCGCAGGCGCTGGTAGTGTCCGAGGCGGGTGGGGATTTGGCATAAACCGAGGTGCTGGCAATGAAAAAACTGTTGAGAGAATTTACGCCGGAATTCCTGGCGGCGAACCGATACAAACTCCCGGCGGCGGAGGCACTGGAATCCGGGGGCGCGATCCTGCTGGACGTGCGCTCGGCGGACGAGGCGGACTGCATGTCGATCGCGGAGGATCTGGAAAACTATCCGGAGATTGGATATTTGCACATTCCGATGAACGAGCTGCCCGACCGGCTGGATCGGCTTCCGCCAGACCGGGATATCCTGCTCTTCTGCCGGACAACAAGCCGCTCGGCGATGGTCTACGCCTTCCTGCGCACGCAGGGATTCGACCGGGTGCGGCTGGTGGAGGGCGGCTATGTGGCACTGGTGAAGCTCCTAGTGGAGGCGCATGGCATATAGCCGCAATTGTGGCGCGGGCTTTCTTGCCTGCGCAAAAGGGCAGACAGGAATGTCAGAACACCTGACCTCGGTGGCTTTTAAGCTGATACCGTTTTGTAGACCGGCCGCAGGTTTGTGCCGAGATGGCAGGTTTGGGTTTCGTTGAGCTCCTCGCATAGTTCTCGGAGTATTCGGTTTTCCTTGGGAGTGGCAAGGCTGTGTATTTCCACGTTGAGGATCCCGTTTGCTGGATCGGGATAGAGGTTGGCTTCGTTGGTGTAGAGCTTTCTCACGTAGGAGCGGGCTTCGTCTTTGTGGTGGCACCACTCGTCCGCCAATCCGGTTTCGCACCAGACCCTACCGGCTTTTTTTGAGATCCCGGACATCCGCACCTTTCAACGAAGAACGCCTTGGAGCCTTCCTCGCGGTACTTTTTCACCCAGCGCTTGAGGGCGAGCGGATTGATCCCGAAGGCTCTGACAATCTGAGCCTGCTTTGCGGAACCGTTGATATAGAGCTGGCTGGCGATCATCTTGAATGATGCCGTGTCGGACACATTATGGGTAAACACCGGAAGCATTCCATACAGGTAGACCACCTGCAACCCTTCACGCAAATAACCCAGATCTGGCGTGATCAGATTCACGCCTTCCCTGAAAAAGGGAAGTTGTAGTTGGGGCATTCCTTCTTGCTACCGGAATCCACGTGATCGGGCAACCCCTTGGTTTGGGTATCGTTTTTATGAACATCCGGCAAATTCGCAATGCCGATGGTAACAGGGGTCTCGAGAGAGCGAGTCAGGTGTTCTGATATCCTTTTCTGGTTCCTTTTTTGTAATAGCAGTCGAATAGACCTTGCCTACTGCAACAAAACTAGCTATCAAAGAGGGAGCGACGAACGGAACATTAAAATATCGGATCCCTTTTTTGCGGTATTTGTAGCCAATCAGCCGCCTATTTACCATTCCATGCGCGACCGGCACCAGAATGCAGGTAGTTGCAGCTTCGGGAATCCGATTGCTCACACTTTCATTTTCCGATATTCTGTGTAGTGCATAAACCGAACAAAGATTATCTAATGCTGGACGGAATGATTCCGTCTAGTCAACTGTCCACAATGATGCCGCCGTGTGGATGGCTCACAAAACAAGATTGGCGGCAGACAAGGAGACACAAAATGGAAGAGACAAAAGTAAACATGCCGCTACTTGGGGATGTATTTCCTGAGTTGAACGTTCAGACAACACATGGCCCAATGAATATCCCTCGTGATATGA
>WFRA01000169.1 GCA_015486775.1 Kiritimatiellales bacterium
CGTCGAGGCCATCAGCAAAAGCCGCTACTGGAAGGATACCGTCGTCTTTTCCATCGAGGACGACCCCCAGGCCGGCTGGGACCACGTCAGCGGCTTCCGCACCGACTGCCAGGTGGCCAGCGCCTACACCAGGCGCGGCGCGGTGGTCTCGGACCACTTCAACCAGCCCGGCCTCATCCGCACCATCGGCCTGATCCTCGGCTTCCCGCCGCTCAACCAGATGGATGCCGGCTCCACCCCCCTGCGCAGCTGCTTTACGAATACGCCCGACTTCACCCCCTACGACGCCGTGCCCAACCTCGTGCCGCTCGACCAGATGAACCCGTCCGTCACCGCACTAAAAAGCCGAAAGATGAAAAAGTACGCCAAGATGTCCGAAAAAATGCCCTTCGACCAATGCGACGCCTGCGACGAAGACGACCTCAACCACATCCTCTGGTTCGCCATGAAAGGCCCCTCCTCCACCTACCCCGATTGGGCCATCATTCCCGAAGACCAGCGAGGCCCCGACGATGACGACGATTGATGCCGCAACAAGATTACCCTCAAACAGACGATGTACGCCATCGAGGTCTAAAGCATGAGCAAAAAAACGTCCGTAAATCCAATGGAACTGCTAAGCCGTCTGGGGTGGACGGAGTGCGCGGAGCTGGAATTCAAGGCGGCAAAGGGTGGCCTTCCAAAGAGCCTGTGGGAAACCTACAGTGCAATGGCCAATACAATCGGCGGCGTGATTCTACTCGGCGTAAAGGATGACGGATTGATTGAGGGCGTTCCCGATGCAGACCGGCTGAAGCGCGATTTTTGGAACACGGTCAACAATCGGGGAAAAGTCAGCCGTAATTTGCTGACGGATGCGGATGTGTCCGAGATCGATGGTGCCGGGAAAACGATATTAGCCATCCATGTTCCCGAAGCAACACGGTATCAACGGCCTGTGTTTATCGGGCAAAACCCGATGGGCGGCACATACCGGAGAAACCACGAGGGGGATTATGTCTGCTCAGACTCCGAAGTGAGCCGAATGATGGCGGACGCTTCGGATCAACCGGCCGATTCGGTGATCTTTGAAAATTTCGGGATGGAGGATATTGATGCGCCGAGTCTAGCGCAGTATCGCCAGCGGTTTGCATCGCATAAACCAACGCACCCCTGGCTAAGCGAAGATGACAAGGGGCTTTTGATTAAACTGGGGGGATGGCGGCGGGATCGCGTGACTCAGACAGAAGGTCTGACCATGGCCGGCCTGCTTATGTTTGGCCGGGAGGAATCGATTCGGGAGGGTGTGCCGAGCTACCATGTGGATTACCGTGAAAAGTTATCTGGCGATCCCGCCGTCCGTTGGAGCGACCGGTTGACGCTGGACGGCACCTGGGCCGGGAACCTCTATCAGTTCTACCTGAAAACCGTTCAACGCCTTTTTTCCGACTTGAAGCTCCCGTTTGAACTGGACACCGACCTCTTCCGCAAAGGGGAGACCCCGGTTCACGAAGCGATCCGGGAGGCGCTGGTCAATGCGTTGATTCATGCGGACTATCGCGGACAGGGAGGCGTGGTGGTCGAAAAATACCCAGACCGGTTCGATTTTTCAAATCCCGGAGCCCTGCTGGTGGGGCTGGACCAGTTGTTCCGGGGTAATGTGAGCGAGTGCCGAAACAAATCCCTGCAGACCATGTTCATGCTGATCGGCGGAGCGGAGAAAGCCGGATCCGGCATCGACCGTATCCGTAAAGGGTGGGAGTCGCAGCATTGGCGCTATCCGATGGTTCGACTACATATGAATCCCGACCGGGTGAATTGGCGGCTTCCGATGGTCAGTCTTATTCCGGAAGAGTCGCTGAACCATCTCCAGCGCATGTTCGGGGAAGCAACAGTTTCGGCGCTGGAAAAAGAAGAAGTACTGGCACTGGTAACAGCCGACACAGAAAAAAGCGTTGACAACCTGCGGATGCGGCAGATTACTGGCAAACATGCTGCCGACATCACACAGTTGTTGCAGGGTTTGGTTTCAAGAAACCTGTTGGAGCAGGAGGGACAAGGTCGCTGGACAAAATACCGCCTTCCCCGCTCCGTACATAACGACACGAGCTCCATACATAACGACACGAGCTCCATACATAAGGATCCGAGCTCCATACATAAGGATTCGAGCTCCATACACAAGGCATTTTGCCGGTCAGACATCACTGAGACCGAACTTCTTCATTTACAAGAGGTTGCAGCTGTGGTGCGAGGCCGAAAGCGCACGTCGCCCGAAGAGATGGAAAAAACCATTCTGACACTATGTACGGAGCGGTTTCTGACCCGACGACAGCTCTCTGCCCTGCTGAATCGAAATGCTGCGAGCCTGCTTTCCCGTTTTTTAACCCCTATGGTGCGGCACAAGGTTTTATTGCTGAAATATCCTGAAACACCAAACCGAGAAGATCAGGCATACACGACTGCCAGATAAGGAAAAACAGATCCGTATGAGCACATTTACTCCCAAGGATTACCAAACAAAAACGCTCGCCAGCGTGGAACCTTATTTCCGTACCTGCCGCAGCATTGCCCCTCTAAAACAAATCCTCCCGTTGCTGGCCGCCACGGTTGTCGCGGCGGCGGCCCAGACGAACAGCCCGATCCTTTCCAAGGATTGGAACCCGAGACTGGAGGCCGACCGGGTCATGGCCCGGATGCTGAAGGTTACCGCGCGGCAGGTCAAGGGCGCCCACGATGCCAAGCTGGCGATCTGCGACGGAAAGGCCTTCGTTGTCGCCGAGGTGAACGACCGCTCTCCCGGCGAGTCCGCCCAGTGGGACTGGATCTACTCCACCCTCTCGGTCGTGGACATCGAAACGATGCGCGTGGAAAAGATCATCCCCTTCGCCCGCAGCGGGCAGGCCTACGCCAACGAAACCCTGCCAAAGGGCGTCTGCTTCGCCCCCAACATTCTCCAGATCGACGACCAGACCCTGCGCTGCTTCTTTTCCAGCGAGCGGCCGGACTTTCGCCAATCCCAGGTCTGGTACATCGATTTCGACCTCAAGCAGATGGCCTTCAAGAAAACCGTCCACCGCGCAAAAATAAAGACGGCGGCGGGCACCTTCGACATGCAGCCAAAATATTTCCATGCCGACGCGGCCGCGCAGGGGTTCCAGCACCCGGCCCAGGACGCCGGGCTCTACCTGGTCGACTCCTTCAAGACCTTCGACGGCAAAACCTACATCGCCATCAACAACTGGATCGGGAAGCAGAACGCCCTGGCGGTGCTCAACGACACCTTCGACACCTTCGAGATCCTCGGCCACTACAACGAACCCGAAAAGTTCCAGATGTCGGAATCCTCCGTCAACCGCCTGCCGGACGGAAAATGGATGGCCATCTGCCGCAAGGATGGCGATGACCGCAACTATGCCTTCACCACCAGCCGCGACGGGAAAAAGTGGTCCGAGGCGATCGCCCTCGACGTGGTCAAAAACGGCACCAACTCAAAACCCACCTTCGACCGCTTCGACGGAATCTACTATCTCGGCTGGCAGGAAAACAAAAAAATCAACGGGGTCAAGCGCTCCGTCTTCAACATCGATGTCTCTCGCGACGGGAAAACCTGGGAGCGAAAATATACCTTCGAAACAGGAAAATCCTTCCAATACCCCACCTTCTGCGAATACCGGCGGCACGTCTATTTCGTCGTCACCCAGGGCGACACCTCCAAATCCCGCAAAGAGCGCATCATGTTCGGCAAGCTGTTTTAAGGTGATCGGCCGCCACTACGCACCATCCGTAGTCTTGCGGTTTGGATTGATGGAAAGATGGAAGAACGGATTTTTGGAAGAAAAACCGGCGTGGCCGGACAAAGTATCACCGAATGGGTGACATGAACCGAATTTTTCGTTCAGGGAGTATTTGC
>WFRA01000170.1 GCA_015486775.1 Kiritimatiellales bacterium
AGCTCCTGCTCAAACTCCGGCGTGATTCCCGGGTCGGTCACCAGCGTGTCTACCCGGTCGAACGGAAGAATGCGGGCGAAGCCGGATTTTCCAAACTTGCTGGAGTCGGATATGACGACAACTTCGTCGGCCTGCTCCGCCATTTTGCGGACCAAATCGGCGCTTTCGAGAAAATGGGCGGTGAATCCCTGCTTCACCGAGGCGCCGTCAATGCCGATAAAGGTTTTCTTGACGTGGAACTGGTCGATGGCCGTCAAAGCCATGGGGCCGACAATCCCCTCTTCCGAGGCCCGGAACTCGCCGCCGACGAGGGTGACATGCAGCTGCGGGTTCATGCGGGCGTAGGCGAGCACCAGCGTATTGTTGGTCACGACGTGGATATCGCGCTTGCCCAGCAGGTATTTGGCAATCAGCGCCGTGGTGGTTCCCGCGCTGATGATGACGGTGTCGCCATCCTGGATCTCGGCGGCGGCGGCCTTGGCGATGGCCGACTTGGTTTCGATATCCTGCCGCGAGCGCTCGAAAATCTTGGGGTGGAAGGCGGGCATCGCCCCCCCGTGGGTGCGCACCAGAACCCCCTCCTCCTCCAATGCCACCAGATCCGCCCGCGCCGTGACCGGGGTGACCCCCAGCTGCTTGGCCAGATTGGATACGCTCACGCTGCCGGCTTCCGCCAGCACCTCGAGGATGATCTTCCGCCGCTCTGCAAAGGTTGCACTCATAAATTGGGGTTTGCTTTAATTTAGCCTTCCATTTGCTTTGTATTGGCTTTCTTTTGCGCTTATTCGTGCTTTCGGTCAAGCACCTTTTTGTTTTTATTTTTGGAGGGATACCCCTCCCTCCAAACTGGAAACGCACACCGCAAGGGGGAACGGCCGGAGGCCGCCCTTCCCTTGCAGGCATTCCGGGAAAAACCCCGGAACCCGTGCCTTGCTTCCGGCTTCCCGTCCGTCAGAAGTTCGGAAGGTAGGCCTTTGGTTCCCTGCCCTCGTAGAAATAGGGCGTTCCGCACGGATTGCTGTACTCCTCCGCACCGGCCTCGAGAATCATGCTGTCGATCGGAGCAAAGCAGCGGTCCCTCGGAACGAAGCGGTTACGCCTGCGGATCCTGCTACGGCGAAGCAATGCAACTATGACCCCCGACCCCAGCATGCCCACGCTGGCCGGCTCGGGAACCTGGACAAAGGTCTGGGTAAACTCGCTCAGGTGCGTCGGAGCAAACTGGCCTGCACCGCCGCCAAGCAGCGTGATGTCTTTCTTCACCCAGATCTGTTTCAGGGAAGCGGGTTCCCCGTCCACCAGGAAATCCCGCTGGTCGGACAGTTTCCGGTTCAGCGGATCCGCCGAGTCGTAGAGACCGAGGCTCGATAGCCGGTTCGCCCCCATCGATCCGGGTTCGGCATCCCAGACGGTTTCGACGGCGCTGATGAATCCGCCATCCGAACCGACGTTGGATGCGGTTAGCGCAAACATGTTTCCGGCAATGTACAGCCCCGACTCCGGAACCACCTGGACCTGGAAAGCGATCGTGCTGTTGACGATCGACCCAGACCCGGCAAGCCACGGTGCGTTGAAGCGAATGCCATAGTTTCCGCCGATGAATACCCCGGTCACCTGTATTTGATCCGCGCCCGGAGCAACGGCCAAGGTTCCATCCAGGTAGTTCACGATGGAAAAGTTGCTGAAGAGCTTATCGCCCACCTGCATTCCGGACGAGTTGATCTCGTCGAACGACATGGTTGGAAACAACTCGGCACGGGCCAGCGGGACAAGGCAGAGCAGCAACAGGGCAACACGCATGAATTTTTTCGATTTTTTCATTGTTATATCTCCTTAGATTTTTTTAGCGCACGGGTTAAAAGAAACGATATCTGCGGCCGCAGAAAATGACCCCGCTTCCCATCGCGAGAAGCAGGACGGCGGACGGCTCGGGAATCACCTGAGCGGTGATCACGCCGTTGAGCTGCGGATCCATGTCGCGCTCCAGCCCCGCGACGCCAAGCGTTGCCCACTGGTTCGAAGAGGTGGTGATCCAGTCGGAGACGGAACCCACCCAGAAGCGCATCGAATCGCCAACCTGCGGAACCGTGTCGGCAACCCCGTCGTAGTCGGTGTCCATCAGGAAGTCGCCGGTGATCTCGAACCAGGCATCGTCCATGCCGAGCGAAAGGTAGGCGGCGGGATCGGGCGTGTAGAACCCGACCGTGGGGCCGCTCCAGGAAGACCAGTAGGCCTCTCCGACCCAGCCCGGCGCCGCGGAGAGCGTGTAGTAG
>WFRA01000171.1 GCA_015486775.1 Kiritimatiellales bacterium
AACAGTGGCCTGACCATCGCCCAGATCGGGAAGCAGGTGAAGGGTCGACTCAAGGGCTTCAAGCTGCCTGCCGATTATTCCGTGGAGGTTTCCGGTACGCTCGACAATATGAAAACCGGTGGCGGCGAAATGGGGCGCGCCCTGATGATCGGCCTCGTTTTGCTCTATATTCTGCTGGTATGGATGTACAAGTCGTTCGTTCACCCCTTTACCATCATCCTGTCGGTGTTGGTTCCGGTGGCGGCGGCGATGTGGGGGCTGCTGCTGTTTCATAAACCCATGTGCAAGCCGGCCATGATGGGGCTTATTTTGTTGGCGGGAACCGTGGTCAACAATGCCATTCTGCTGCTCGACTATATCCTGACGGCACGGGCGCAGGGCATGTCGAAGGACGAAGCGATCATACAGGCAGTCCGCCTGCGCTTCCGCCCGATCGTCATGACTGCGGCCTCCACGGCGTTGGGACTGACCCCGCTCGTGTTCGAACTGGCGGTGGGGATGGAACGGATGTCGCCGCTGGGTATTGTGGCGGCCGTTGGATTGCTGGTGGGCATCTTTTCCTCCACCTGGATTTATCCGGTCATCTATTCGCTGGTCGACGGAGGTGTGGAGCACTTCAAAGCCCCCTTTAAACCGACCGCCGCCACCGCAGTGCTGGCAGTTTGCCTGTTGGGCTGGGCGGGAACCGCGCGTGCCCAAACGAATGAACCCGTCTCCATGACCCTGGAGCAGGCGGTCGACTATGCCCGGCTGCACAGCCCGTTGCTGCACATGGCGCAGGCCGATACCGGCATCGCCCTCGGCGAGGCCAAATCCGCCAAGGCCGGCCTGCTACCGCAGGTGGACATCGTGGGCAACCTGCTCTATTCGCAGGAAGACCATCCCATACGGGCCGGTGTCCCGCCGTCCGTGGGGCGCATGAGCGACACCTCCTACGATCTTGGGGTCGAGGTAAAACAGCTGCTGTGGGACTTCGGCCAAACCTGGAGCCGCATGGAGGCCGCGCGCCTGCGGGCCGATGCCGCCGACAAGTCGCTCGAGCGCACCCGCGACGAAGTGACCTTCCGCGTCACCGCGCTCTACCACCAGCGGCTGATGACCGACGACCTGCTGAAGGCCACCGAAGCCACCCGCAAGTCACTGCAAGTGCTGGTCGACAATCTCGAAAAGAGGCTGGCGGTCGGCAAGGCCGCGCGGCTCGACCTGCTCAAGGCCCGCGTCAAGCTTGCCGCGGCCGAGAGCCGGATCGCCCTGCTTGAATCGCAGCAGGAGAACGCCCAGGCAACCCTGCTGGCCGCCATGGGCTACGACGGCCCGGATATCCAATGGGCGAAGGCGGATGCTTCCCTCGGGGGTGCCGCCGCATCGGATGCCGATGCGCTGATGGCGGATGCGATCCAGAACCGCACGGACCTGCAGGCGGCCGAGGCGTTTGTCGAGGCGGGACGCAGCTCCGAAAAATCGGCCAAGCACTCGCGCTGGCCCGTGCTTGCCGCGTTCGGGCAGTATGGCCAGTACAATGGGATCGATCCCTATCCGTTCATGGCCGGCGGCAACGACAGCGACGGCTGGCAGGACAACTATACGGTCGGGGTGAAGCTAACCTTCCCGATCTTTGATTCCGGCCTGCGTTCCGGCAGAATTGCTTCTGCCCAGGCGCAGCGGATGAAGGCCGAAGCGCAGCGCGAGGCGTTGCGTCTCCAGATCCGCCAGCAGGTGCGCACCGCCGTCGCCGAACTCAAGAGCGCGTCGATCCGCGTCGAATCCTTCCGCCAGTCGGTGGACGAGGCCAGGCAGGCGCTCTCCGACGAGCAGAAAAAATACGATGCCGGCAAAAGCACCATCAACGATGTGCTTGATGCCGAAGCCGCCAAGCTCGTTGCCGACTCGCAATACAGCCAGGCGATCCACGAGCAGCAGATCGCCGTGGTCAACCTGCGCCTTGCGATCGGCGAGCCGTTGAAATGAAACCGTTTGCCCTAGGTTTGGGAATGGCCTTCCTGACCGCGATCATCCATGTGGTCGGGTTGTTGATTCTGCTCTACTGGCAAACCCGGCAGTGGCCGAAGATCGAAGCCGACTTCGGTCCGCGCCGGAACCTGCCGGCCTTCCTGATCCTGTTTGGCGGGATTTTTGGGCTCCATCTGCTGGAGATTGCCTTGTGGGCATGGCTCTACTGGGGATTGGCGCTTTTTCCGGACTTTGGAACCGGATTCTATTTTTCGGGCGTCACCTACACCACCGTGGGCTACGGACATGTCCTGTTGCCCGTTTCGTGGCGAAACCTCTCGGTGATGGAGGCACTGACGGGGGTGTTGATGATGGGTTGGTCGACGGCCTTTTTCTTCACGACGGTCATCCGGCTGCTGGAGCTCCGGATCCGCCGGTGGCAGCACATAAATCCGGGAGCGCCGAGCCCCGGCTCGGCACAAGGAAAGGAGTCGGAAAACTTTAAATGGACACCCGATCAATATGAACACCTCGGCAAGCGCGGGGATGTGAACAATAAAAACCGATAAGGAGACAAATCATGACACACGAAGAATTTGAAACCGCCATGGCGTTCCATGGCCACAAGTGCCCGGCGATGCCGCTGGGATACCGCAGCGCAAAGGCCGCCATGGATGCGCTCGGCGTGGCGCGCGCCAAGGACAAGGAGCTGTACGTTGTTTCGGAAACCGGCAAGGGCCATGCGGCCGGCTGTTTCCTCGACGGCGTGATGTCCGCCACCGGATGCACCTACGGCAAATCCAACATCGAGAAGAAATACTACAACAAGATGGCGTTCACGCTGATCGATGTGGTGAACGGCAAAGCCGTGCGCGTCCGACTGAAGGATGAGTTCTTCGGCAACATGCTCAACTCGCCCTTCGTGGCCCAGCGCAAGCAGGGCGTGGCTCCGCAGGATGTGCCGGCGGAAATCGCCGATCCGCTGGTGGACAATGTACTCAAGATGCCGGAAGAAAAGTTCCTGGTTGTCGGCGAGGTTGCCGACTATGACTTCCCAAAGGGCAAGGGCTGCTTCGAAACCGACCTCTGCTCCAAATGCGGCGAGCGCGTGTTTGTCGACAAGCTGACGGACGGTGTCTGCATTCCGTGTAGCGAAAAAAAATAGGGTCGAAATGAGAGCTAGCGGCAGTGCCAAAAATCATGGGAACGCCGAGCCCCAGCTCGGCCTGAACAAGAAAGCCGAGCTGGGGCTCGGCGCTCCCGGCGTGTGGCACTCGCGTGGCTACCTGCCGCACTATGACGTTTTGACCAAAACACAGTCGATCACGTTCCGTCTGGCCGACTCCTTGCCGCAATCCAAGCTAACTACGTTGAAAGAAGAGTTGGCGCACCTGTCCGAAAAAGAACAGGCCGTCGAGCGGCGGAAGCGGATTGAGCAGTGGCTGGATGCGGGCATGGGATGCTGTGCGTTGCGACATCCAGCCGTTGCGCAGACGATGCAGGAAACATTGCTTCGGTTTGATGCCGATCGCTATCGGCTCATCGCCTGGTGCATCATGCCGAACCATGTGCATGTGCTGATTCTTCCAAAAACAGAGCTGGCGAAAATTGTACAGTCGTGGAAATCATTTACGGGACGGTGGGCGCTGGGGAAAAATGCCGAGCTGGGGCTCGGCGTTCCCGGGAAACAGTTTTGGATGCGGGAATATTGGGATCGGTTTATCCGCGACGAGCAGCACCTTTCCGCCGCGGTGGAATACATTCACAACAACCCCGTGAAAGCCGGGCTATGCACATCTTCCAACCACTGGAAATGGTCGAGTGCCGGGAGCACCGTAAGACCCGGGAACGCCGAGCCCCAGCTCGGCATAAAGAGAAAATAAACAATGGAACAAACGCTCATACTCGCCTTGGTTTTTCTGGTGGTCTCGGCGCTCTTTTCGATGCTCGGGATGGGCGGGGGGATTCTCTATGTGCCGATCCTTCTCTTTGCCGGCTACGGAATGGACCGGGCGCCGGGCATCAGCCTGATCCTGATTGCGGCGACCTCGCTGGCCGCCCTTTCCAACTTCTGGAAAAACAAAAAGGTGGATTGGAAGCTGGCGCTGGTGATCGACCCGCCAACCGATATCATGGCATTTGTCGGTGGCTATTTTAGCGCGTTGGTTCCGGAGGTTGCTTTGCGGACGGTTTTGGTGGGGGTGCTCATGGTGGCCGGAACCCTGATGCTCCGCCAGCGGAAGGCGGCATTGCTTCCAAGGATTGGGAACGACCGCTGGTGGCTGTGGCACCGCGAGTTTCGGGGAGAACAATATACCGTGAATTTGCCGTTGGTCCTGACAGCCACGGCGCTGATTGGCCTGCTCTCGGGCATGCTGGGCATCACGGGGGGAATCATCAAGATTCCCATCATGGTGCTGCTCTGCGGGGTGCCGATGGATATTGCCGTGGCGACGTCCACGGTGATGGTGGCCGTCACCGCGCTCTCGGGCGTGGCGGGCCACGCGGCGCATGGAACGGTCGATTGGAAGATTGGGTTGGTTCTCGCCGTTGCAGCGGTTGCGGGCGGTTTGGCCGGAAGCCGTATTTCGCTTTCGATGGATAAAGCTCGGCTGAAGAAGTGGTTTGGGGTGGCCGTCTGGATCATCGCCCTGCGGATGGCGGTAAAACTGATATGGAAGATTTGATGGGAGCGCCGAGCCCCAGCTCGGCTCAAAGAGGAAATAAAAATGAACTGGAAAGAAGAACCGGATGAGACGCTGGTCTGCTTTTGTTCGCAGGTGGACAAGGGAACCGTCGTTGCCGCGATCAAAGACGGTGCCGTCGATGTGAAGGCGATTCAGGAACAAACAAACGCCGGGGTGGGGGGGCGCTGCAAGGAACTCAATCCGCGCGGGCGCTGCTGCCATCCCGATATCAAGGAACTGCTGGAAATATACGGAGAGAAAAAATGAAAAAAAATATAACGATTGTGGGATTGCTGGTCATTGCGGTGGTGGCCGTGATGGGGATCAAGAAAATCAAGATGGGGCCGTCGGGGCAGGTGGGTTGCGCCAACGGGGTTTGCACCCTGCCGATTCCTGCGGGCCGGCCGTTGTCGGAGGATCCGCATCCTGCGGCGACCGTTCCCGCCAAGAAGCCGCTGCCCGAGTTGCTCGAATTAGGTTCTGTCACATGTATCCCGTGCAAAGTGATGGCGCCGATCCTCGACGAGCTTCGCAAAACCTTCGATGGCCAGCTGGAGGTGGACTTTATCGATGTCTGGAAAAACGAGGAGGCGGGGCAGCAATATGGAATCCGTTCCATCCCGACCCAGATTTTCTTTGATGCCGATGGCAACGAAATCTTTCGTCACGAAGGGTTCTATCCCCGCGACGATATTGTCGCGAAGTGGAAGGAGTTGGGTGTTGATCTCGAAGCCAGCAAATGAAGTTTGCGGATAGTTAAGTTGTCCAACGAATGACAGGAAGCAACGAATGCTGGAAAGAGAAGTATCCAACGCATGGCAGGAAGCAACGAATAGGAGCCGAAAGATGAATGATACTGTGCCAGATATCCTACA
>WFRA01000172.1 GCA_015486775.1 Kiritimatiellales bacterium
CGCCCTCGACTCCAACCATTTCGCCGCCCACGCAATAGCCGCACTCCAGAATCTGGGCAATCATGGCAGTGGTGGTGGTTTTGCCGTGCGTTCCGCTTACGGCAATGCAGACGCGGTCGCGCATGAGCGCAGGCAGCACCTCCCCCCGGCGGGAAACCGGGATTCCCAGCTCCCGGGCGTGCCGCACTTCGGGATGGGTGTCGGGAACAGCGGTGGAACGGATTAGCCAGGCCGTCGATTCGTTGATGTGCTCTTCGCTGTGCCCGGAAAAGAGCCGGATATTACACTTGCGCAAGTGTGACGTTTGGCGGTTTTCCTGCAAATCGCAACCGGAAACATCAAGGCCGCGCTGCCGGAGCAGGATGGCCAGGCCGGCCATGCCGATGCCGCCGATCCCCATGAGGTGAACCTTCCCGCCTTTGTGGATCAGTGCTTCCGCCTGGTCGACCGGATCCACAACTATGCCCCTCCGCCCACCTTTTCGAGCAGGTCGGCCAGCCGCCCGGCGGCATTGGGTTGCGCCCGCTTCTTCATGGCGGCCGCCATGCGGTCGAGGCGTTCGGGCTTCTGCGAGACGCTCACAAGGTAGTCGCGCAGCCAGGAGGTGGTAAGGTCGCCCTCCGCCACCACGTCCGCCGCGCAAAAATCCTGAAGGATGCGCGCGTTGCCCATCTGGTGGTTGCGGATGGCGCTGGGGTACGGAATGAGTAGCGCCGGGAGGGCAAAGCTGGCCAGCTCGGCGCAGGTGGCGGCACCCGACCGGCAAATGGCCAGATCGATCCCGGGGTAGATTTTTTCCATATGCTGGACAAAGTGGTGGACACCGGCTCGGATGCCGACTTTTGAATAGATGGCCTCGACCCCGGCGGTCTCCTGCAAGCCCGCAATATGCTCGACCTCGAAGGCAACGCCCTTTTCCGCCGCTGCGGCAATCGCCTCCGGCACCACCTGGTTGAGCACCTGTGCGCCCCGGCTTCCGCCCATCACCAGAATACGCAGGGGATCGCCCTCCCCCCGCTCGCGGCGGGGCTGTTCGCTGACCTGCTGGAGTGCCTGGCGTAGCGGCATGCCCGTGGTTTCGATGTTGCGGTGCTTGAGGTAGAAACGCGATTTCTCAAAACTAACCGCCACCGCCTGTGCCCTGCGGGCAAGCAGGCTGACCGCCCGTCCAGGCAGCAGATTGGCTTCGTGCAGGAGATAGGGAATGCGGAGCTTCCTGGCGGCGGTCACGGGTCCGAAGGAGGCGTAGCTGCCCATGGCCAGTAGCACGTCGGGGCGCGTCTCCCGCATGGGGGCGAGCGAGAGGCGGTAGGCCTTGTGGAGCTTGAGAACCGTTCCGACACTACGCAGGGAGAGGCCGAACTGGAAGCCCTCCGAGGGAATGGTGATGATCTGCCCCGGCCAATCCTTGACCGCGTCGTGCTCGATATCCTTACCCGCCATCCAGAGCACGACCTCGTGGCCGCGCTCCATCAGCTCGTGCGCCGTGGCCAGCCCCGGAAAGATGTGTCCGCCGGTACCGCCGCACGCAATTGCAACCTTCAGTTTTTTCGCCATCGAAATTCCGCCCGTAGAGTGAAGAGGCAGGTTCTAGCATGCGTCCCACCGAATTGACACCATAATTTTGCCTGCCCGTCCGGCTATCCGCAGATGAGCTTCCCTAGCTCCGCCGGCAGGTCGCCGTCGGCATCGAAATGTTCGAGATTGCGGTTGCAGACCTCAGCAAAGCGGGTAAGCAGGGAATCGCGAACCTGCGGCATGGCGGGGCAGGCATCGCCCAGAATGGTTTTGAGCGAGGCAACAGGCTCGCCGACCAGCCCGCAGGGTACGATGGTCTCGAAGCCGGAGAGGTCGAGGTTGACGTTGAAGCTCATGCCGTGGAAGGAGACCCATTTTTTCAGGCGGAATCCGATGGCAGCAATCTTTCCGGCATCGGTCCAGGCACCTGACTTGCCCTCGCGGCGGAAGCCTTCGATCCCAAAATCCTCCAATGTCCGGATGGCCGTCTCCTCCAGATTGCGGAGGTAGCCGTGGGAATCCGCCTCGTTGCCGCCGAGATGCAGGATGGGATAGAGCACCCACTGGCCGGGGGCGTGGTAGGTTACATCACCGCCGCGCTCGGCGTGAAAAAGCTCGATGCCGGATGCCCTGTATTCCGCCTCCGTTTTCAGCAGGTAGTTGTCGCGTCCGCGGTTGCCGAGCGTGACGACCGGCCCATGTTCGAGAATCAGCACCGTGTCGGGAATGGTGTTTCCCTGCCGGGCTCTCAGCAGGCGGCGCTGCATCTCCAGACCGGCTTGGTAGGAGACAGGATCGTTGAAACTGACAGACCAAGCCATGGGAGTTCCGAACAGGGGGTTTTGGCACCCGGAAAGATTCCCTAGTCGACCGGACAGAGTTCCTCGTAGGACTCGGCATCGAGCATGTTGTCGACATCCGACTCGTCCTTGAGCTTGAGCTTGAAGATCCAGCCCTCACCGAAAGGATCGTTGTTGATCAGCTCGGGGGCATCCTCGAGCGCATCGTTTACGGCAATCACCTCGCCAGCCACGGGGGCGTAAATGTCGGCGGCGGCCTTGACGGACTCCACCACGGCGGCTTCGTCGCCGACTTCGAATTCGGCACCGACTTCCGGAAGCTCGACAAAGGTTAGGTCTGAAAGCTGGCTCTGGGCAAAGTCGGTGATGCCGATCGTGGCTGTACCGTCTTCTAGGGAGAGCCACTCGTGGGTTTTTGCGTAGAATAGATCTTGGGGAACGGCCATGGTATCTCTCCTTTAGTTATGCTCCGGTTACAAAAAATGGAGGTGCGGATCGGAGTCGAACCGATCTAGGTGGATTTGCAATCCACTGCCTAACCGCTTGGCTACCGCACCGTGGTTTTCTTAAAAGCGGACACCAATGTAATGGCGTGTCCGTGGGTTTCAAACAAAAATATCAAAAAAAGACCCCTCGACCAAACCAGCACCAATCCGCGCCAAACCGGGCAGGGAAACCCGCAAAATCAAATCGCCTTCCGCGCCCATCCTTATTGCCAAAATCATTCTGGACACGAGCGGGCTCCTGGATAAGCTGTTGTTGCCAATTCAAGGAGACCTCCGCATGAATTTCGACTTCGCCACCGCGTAGCGCATTGTCTTTGGATCCGGTCGGTTGCGCGAACTACCCGCCCTCAGCCGCGCGGCTTGAGTTGCGGGAAGAGGATGACATCGCGGATGGCGTCGGAGCCGGTGAGCAGCATGAGCAGGCGGTCGATGCCGATGCCCATTCCGCCGGTGGGTGGCATGCCGTATTCGAGGGCGGAGAGGAAATCCTCGTCGATCTTGGAACCGTCGCCGGCAGCCTGCTCCTCGAATCGCTTGCGCTGTTCGATCGGGTCGTTGAGTTCGCTGTAGGCGGGGGCAATCTCTTTTCCACCGATAATCAGCTCAAAGACATCGACCAGCTCGGGGTCGTCGGCGCAACGGTTGGCCAGCGGAACGAGTTCGGCGGGAAGGCGCGTGATGAAGGTGGGCTGGATGAGGGTGCCCTCGATGGTCTTGTCGTAGATTTCGTGGGTAACTTCCCTGAAATCCATTCCTTCCTCGATGTGCACTTCAAGCTCTTCGGCCTTGGCCTTGGCTTCGTCGAGCGTTTTGGAGAACCAGTCATCACCCAGCCTTTCGCGGATGAGGTCGCGGTAGGGAACCTCACGCCACGGGGTTTGCAGATTGATGGTGTTGTCCATCCAATCAAATTCCACGGTTTCGAAAATAGTTTCGGCCAGATGAACAAACATGCTTTGAATCAGCTCCTGCATGGTACGCATGTCGCCGAAAGCCTGATAGATTTCCAGACAGGTAAATTCCGGATTGTGGGTGCGGTCGAGCCCCTCGTTGCGAAAGTTGCGGTTCATTTCGTAGACCCGGTCCATTCCGCCCACAATCAGCCGCTTGAGATAGAGCTCCGGCGCAATCCGCATGAAGACATCGACGTTGAGCGCGTTGTAGTGCGCCTTGAACGGCTTGGCCGCCGCACCGCCCGCAATCTGCTGAAGCATCGGGGTTTCCACTTCGGAAAAGCCCCGATCGTCCAAGAACCGCCGAATTTCGCGCATCACCTGCGTACGCTTCTTGAAGACCTCCATCGACTCCGGATTGGAAATCAGGTCGAGCGCACGCTGGCGATAGCGCATCTCGACATCTTGCAGGCCATGGAACTTTTCGGGCAGGGGCAGCAGCGCCTTGGAGAGCAGCGTCCACTCCATCACCCGCACGGTATTTTCCTCGGTCCGAGTCCGAAAAATTTCCCCTTCCACACCAACAATGTCGCCAATATCGAGTAGCCTAAACGCCGCAAAGTTTTCCTCGCCAATCAAATCCTTCTTCACCATGAGCTGGAACTTGTCCGATCCGTCCGAAATATGAGCGAACGCCATCTTGCCCATTTTGCGCATCGCCACGATTCGGCCACAAATCTTTACCTGCCGCCCCACCTCGAATGTCTCATTCAATTCGGCCAGATTCGACGTGCGCTCGAACGCCTTTCCAAAGGCTGGAAAACCGGCCTCCTCAAGTTTCTGCATGTTTTCAATCCGCTGCTGGCGATATTCGTTGCCCGATAGTTCTTCGCTCATATCCATCTCCTTGAAAATTGGAGGCGAACACTACGGATTCACTCCGGCCAAGTCAACCGGCTTCCCCGACATCACCCATGGGCATGCGTGGGAATTTCCTTTCCAACAAACCCGATTACGGGCATAAGTGGGCGGTGTATCGGGGGAACGAGGAATGAAAAGAGTTGCCAGCATCGCCACCATGGGTTTGTGCGCCCTGCCTGTTTTTGCGTCCGCGCAAGGCACCCACCTCGACATCCGGCGTCCCGCCCGCGAGGCCGCCCTGCTCGCCGGCCCGGTGAAAAGCGTGGAAACCGACAAGTGCATCAACGTTTCGGGCAAACATCTCAAGGAGCTGGAGGAGTACGACGAAACCGGGAACCTGCTCGGCGACTCCAACTGGAACAGCGACGGGGAGCTGATCAGCACGGCCACCAACTTCTACGATGAAAGCGGATGCTTCTACCGCCACCTCTACATCGATCTCGAGGATGAAACCACCAACGACTGGAAGGTGATCCTCAGCCCGGAGACCCGCCAGATCGCCATGAAGAACGACCGCAACGGCGACGTGGCCATCCGCACCTATTCCCCGGAGCGGAGGCTGGTGCGCTACCGCCGCGTGGACAAGAAAAAAAGGCAGGTCTCGGCCTCGCGCAACAAGCGGAACGAAAAGGGCGAGCGCACGGAATACATCAAATACGACAAAAAGAACCGGCCGCTCTACACCTACTATTTTAAGTGGAAGGAAGACGGGCGGATCGACAAGGAGCGGCAGCGCTATCACCAAGAGAAGAAGGAGCGGCTGAATACC
>WFRA01000173.1 GCA_015486775.1 Kiritimatiellales bacterium
CAACAGAAGAACGCAAAGTGCGCAAAGAAAACGAGTACTGTCTTCGCGGCCTTCGCGATCTTCTGTTAAATCCCGACAATTAATTCGTGGCTGGGTAATAGGATATCCGCCGGGGAACGGTATTCTGTGAATAAGTCCAACGCGGCTACAGCGTTATCTCCTGCTGCTTCCTCCATTGCCCCGGGGGCAGGCCGTGCGCCTTGCGGAAGGTGCGGACGAAATGGTTGACATCCGGGTAGCCGCAGATCGCCGCCACCTCCTTGACGGAGAGGTAGGGGGAGCGAAGCGTGGCGCGTGCGGCCTGCATGCGTAGCTCGTGCAGGTAGCGCATCGGGCTGGTATCCAGATGGGTGCGGAAAAGCAGGTGCAGGGTGCTGGCGCTCATGCGCATTTGGCCTGCCAGCGCATCGACGGTGATGGGGTCGCCGAGGTGGTCTTCCATATAGCGCAGTGCCATGCGCAGAAGAGGGGGTATCTGCGCCAATTCATGGTGGAGCACGTGCTGGTGGCGGAGCTGTTCCAGCACGGCGGAGAGCACGGCATCCGCGGCTTCTTCCGATGACTGGATCTGGTTGAGGCTCACTGCGGCAAGAAGCTGCATGCATTCCCGAATGAATGTGGTGTCGGGCAGCGGAACGACGTGGGGTTCCGGGCAGTCGATTTCGGGATCGCTGACGAAACCGCAGTAGACGGTGTCGATGTAGCCCCTGGAAACCTGGTCGTGAACCTGATGGGGCGGCATCGTGATGATTTCGCCCGCTTCGGCGTAGAGGGTGCGGCTTCCCGCATGCACGGTGCAGGAGCCTTCGTTGATGAGAATCAGTTCCATGCAGCTGTGTGCGTGTTCGCGGGCATTCCTCGCGTGGCGATGCACCCCGGCAAAAATCAATTTGGCAGGGGTTGTTTTGGCTTTTGTTCTATTTCCATGCTCAGGCGTGTTCATAAGGCGGCATTTTGTAGTAATATGCTATTGATTGTCAATCTGCCATATTGCGGGAACAGACGGTTCAGAAGCACAATACAGGCCGTTGTAGCCGGGAAGGCGCAGAGATAATAGGAACTGAAATACGATGACTAGAACAAACAACCATGGGAAGCCCGTGCGGATCATTCTTGACACCGACATGGGAAACGACATCGACGACGCGCTGGCACTGGCGATGCTCCACGCGTTGCAGAGCCGGGGGGAGTGCGAGCTGGTCGGCGTGGCCGTCAGCAAGGGCAACCCGTATGCGGCGGCATACGTCGATGCCGTAAACACCTTCTACGGCCGCGGGCACATACCGGTCGGGCGGGTCGCCGACGGGGTGACGCCGGAGGATGGAAACTTTATCCGCCAGGTTGTCGGGCTGGCCGACGGGGCGGGGGCGCCGCTTTTCCCGAGGACTACGGGGGATCTGGATGCATATCCGTGGGCGGTGGACGAGTTGCGCCGCCTCCTCGCTTCCGCGGAGGACTGTTCGATCGTGATCGTGATGATTGGCTTTTCGACCAACATGGCCCGCCTCTTCGGGAGCGGGGCGGACGGGTACAGCGATTTGGACGGCCTGGCGTTGTTCGGGAGAAAGGTGAAGCATGTGGTGATGATGGCGGCCGAGTTTTCGGCGGAGGCCTTGGCTAGCCCCTCCCGGAAAGAGCCGGAATTCAACATCCGCATGGATGTTCCGAGCGCCCGCCTCTTTATTGAACGGTGCCCTCGCCCGATCTATTTCTCGGGCTTCGAGGTGGGTTCCGGCATTTCCTACCCCGCCACGGCGATCGAAGGCGACTATGGCTGGTGCGCGCACCATCCCGTGGTGGAGGCCTACAAGCGCTACCTCCCGATGCCGTACGACCGGCCGAGCTGGGATCTGACCGCCGTGCTTTATGCGGTTCGTCCGGAAAGGGGATACTTCGACCTGTCCGATCCGGGAACCGTGGAGGTGGAAGAGGATGGGGCGATTCGCTTCCGTCCGCAAGCGGGCGGCCTGCATCGCTATCTTTTGGCGGACGACCGGCAACGCATCCGGATTGGCGAAGCGCAAGCCCTGCTCGCCGCGCAGCCTTCCAGACCTTGGAATAAAAAAGCATGAAAGCGCCCAGGATACTGACGGTCGGCAGCGCGAACATGGATGTGGTGACCCCGCTACGGCGGTTGCCGCTGCCGGGCGAAACGATCTCCGTGGACGACATAACGCTGGCACCGGGCGGGAAGGGTGCCAATGCGGCAGTCGCGGCCGCCCGGATGGGGGGCGAAGTCCGGTTTGCCGGGTGCGTGGGCAACGATGCCTTCGGGAAGCAACTCTTTTCCGCACTGCAAAACGAGGGTATCGACACGCGGGGCGTTGCGGTGTCGTCGGGTTCTACCGGTACGGCGGTGATTCTGCTCGATCAGGCAAGCGGGCAGAACTCCATCCTGGTCGGTCCGGGTGCCAACGCCGAGGTTGAAGCCCCCGACGATCCCGGGTGGTATGTCTGGGGCGACATCCTGATGCTGCAGTTGGAGATTCCCGTGCCTACCGTGCTTCAGGCCGCGCAGCGCGCCCGCCGGCAAGGTGTGCGCGTGCTGCTGGATCCCGCGCCGGCATCCGCCGACCTGCCGCCGGAGCTGCTGAACGCCGTGGATGTCCTGGTTCCCAATGAAACGGAGCTGGCCACCCTGACCGGGCTTCCAACGGGAAGCCTGAAACAAATCCAGGCGGCGGCCCGTTCGTTGATGGCCGCCTCGGGTGTGGGCGAAGTGGTGGTCACGCTGGGCGGTCGCGGGGCGCTGTGGGTC
>WFRA01000174.1 GCA_015486775.1 Kiritimatiellales bacterium
CCAAACCCTGGAACTTGGCCGCAACCTGCGCATCGTACCCGAATGGGAAAAGGTTCCAGAGGATGGAAGAATCAACATTGTCATAAACCCCGGCCTGAGCTTTGGAACGGGCGGGCACTTTACGACCAAGTTTTGCCTCGAAGCGCTGGAGAAGGCGTTCCAATCCTTGGAAATTAAAACAATGATCGACGCGGGAACCGGCAGCGGCATTCTCTCCATCGCGACCATCAAGCTCGGCATCCCGCAGGTCGATGCTTTCGACTACGATCCCATCTGCATCGACCAATGCAACGAGAACGCCGCGCGCAACGACGTGGCGGGGAAAATTAACTTTTTCCAAGCCGACGTGCTGGAGCCAGGCTGGTATTTGAAACCCGCCGATTTGGTTTGCGCCAACATCCTGACTTCGGTGCTGCTCGAAGCCGCGCCGCTAATCAAGCGATCGGCCAAAAAGCGCATCCTGCTCAGTGGCATCCGCGAGATCGAAGCCGACGCCGTGGCCGACACCTTTGTGCAGCTCGGTTGCCAAGAGGTCTCACGCGATGGCGACGGGCAGTGGTGCGGGCTGGTGATGGATGTGGGGAGGTCAAAAAGGTGAAAAAGCGAACCAAACTGGATTGGGGGTTGGATATTTTCATAGGCGGGATTCTCGTTGCAAGCTTGCTGGGGTTTGCGGGCAGGCTCTGGTGGGGATTCGATCTGTTTTCGCACTTCCGGGTGCAATACCTGCAACTTTGCCTCGTCCCGTTTATGGTTGCCCTTTGGATGCGGCGAAACAAACGGGCGGTTGCCCTGGTGTTGTTGGTGTGCTTCAACTACACGTTTGTCCTCCCGCTCTACTTTGGCAAGCCGGACGCAACACCGGGCAGGCCCGTCCGCGCGATGCTGATGAACATCAATGCGAGCAATGGCAACGCGGAACGGGTGCTCGGATCGATCGCGCAGGCCGATCCGGACATCCTCCTGCTGGAGGAGGTCACGCCCCAATGGGCAGAAAAACTGTCAAGGCTGGATACCCGGTACAAATACCGGATCAGCGAGCCGCAAGCCGGTTGTTTCGGAATCATGCTGCTGAGCAAATACCCGCTCGAACACGGCAAGGTGGTGGAGATCGGTTCGGGGGGCGTTCCTTCGGTTATTGCGGAGGCCTATCTGCCGCAAGGCGTGGTTTGCATTGTCGGAACCCATCCCCCGCCGCCGCTGGGGGCGGAACTTTCCAAGCACCGGAACGACCAGCTCGCCGCGCTGCCGGCACTCGTCAAGAAACAGAGCCGTCCCGTGTTGCTGATGGGCGACCTGAACACCACCCCCTGGTCGCCCTATTTCACCAAGCTGGTTCGGGAATCGGGATTGAAAAACAGCATGAAGGGCTTCGGCCACCAGCCCACCTGGCCGCGCAAGCACTTTTTCCTGCGCATCCCGCTCGACCACATGCTCTGTTCGCCGGAAATCACCATCCGCAACCGGATGGTCGGCAGGGATGTCGGCTCCGACCATTTTCCGGTGATCATGGATTTTTCCGTTCCGTAGCGCTCCGCTACAGCCGATTCATCGGATCGAGTTGGATCAGGAATGTTGTAGGCGCGACGCCCTCGTCGCGTTCTCTTTGCTGGGACAAGCGACGAGGGCGTCGCTTCTACGGCACGTAAACGGGAATGGCGACTTTCCAGGGCTTGGAAGAGCAGGCTGGAAGCCTGCGGTACGGAAATTTTATCCGTTGCAATCAGAGCATTTCCGCGTCGACCACGAGGTTGCCCATGATGTATTCGCGGCGGTCGGGCGTGTTTTTGCCCATGTAGAAGGTAAGCACTTCCGAGACGGAACGGTCACCCTCCACGGAAACCGGCGTGAGCCGGATGCCGTCGACGCTGATGAAGTCCGCGAACTCCTTCGGCGAGATTTCCCCAAGCCCTTTGAAGCGGGTGATTTCCGCGCCGCGGCCAAGCTGGTCGAGCGCCTTTTCGCGCTCATTCTCGGAGTAGCAGTAGATCGTCTTTTTCTTGTTGCGGACGCGGAAGAGCGGGGTTTCAAGAATTTTGAGGTGCCCCTCCCGCACCGTCGATTCGAAGAAGCGCAGGAAGAAGGTGATCATCAGGTTGCGGATATGCAGCCCGTCCACGTCGGCGTCGGTGGCGAGGATGACGTGGTTGTAGCGCAGGTTATCTAGGTTCTCTTCGATATTGAGGCTGCGCATGAGATTGTATAGCTCGACGTTTTTGTAGAGCGCGTCGCGTTTGAGGTCGCAGACGTTCAGCGGCTTGCCCTTGAGCGTGAAGATGGCCTGGAGGTTGGCGTTGCGGCAGCTGACGAGCGACCCGGCGGCGGACTGCCCCTCGGTGATGAAGATCTGCGTTTCGAGGTGTTTCTGCTTTTCGCGGTTGAAGTGGTGCTTGCAGTCCTTGAGCTGCGGGATGCGGATCGAGACCGACTTCGAGCGCTCGCGGGCGAGCTTCTTGACGGAGTTGAGCTCCTTACGCAGCCGCTGGGTCTCCTCGATTTTTTCGACCAGCTTCTTGGCGTCGAGCGGGTTGCGGTGCAGCAGGTCGGCAACCACCTGGGAGATCCGAGCCACGAGGTCGGAGCGGATCTCGGTGTTGCCGAGCTTGTTTTTGGTCTGGCTCTCGAAGACTGGCTCTTTGAGGCGGATCGCCACGGCACCCAGCACGCCCTCGCGCACGTCGTCGCCGGAAAATTTCTTGTTGGCGAAGTAGTTCACGCCGCGCAGCAGCGCCTCGCGGAAGGCGCTCAGGTGGGTGCCGCCGTCGGCGGTGTACTGGCCGTTCACGAACGAATAGTACTCCTCGGAAAAACGGTTGGTGTGGGTGAAGGCCAGCTCCAGCGTCTTGTCCGAATATTGGAGGGGCGGGTAGATCTTTTCGTACTGGCTCTCGTCGCGAATGAGGTCGAGCAGGCCGCCCTTGCAGTGGTAGAGCTCGCCGTTGAACTGGATTTTCAGCTTGGCGTTGAGGTAGGCGTAGAAGCGCAGCCGCCGCGCTAGGTGGTCGGGGTTGAACTTGAACTTCTTGAAGATGCCGGGATCGGGCGAGAAGGCCACGAAGGTGCCGTTGGGTTCGGAGGTCTTTCCCTTTTCCTCGCGCACGAGGTTGCCCAGCTCGAACTCGGCCTCCACGAACTTTCCGTCGCGGTGGCTGCGCACTAGGAAGTAGGACGAGAGCGCGTTGACCGCCTTGGTGCCGACCCCGTTGAGGCCGACGCTGAACTGGAAAACGTCGTCGTTGTATTTTGCACCGGTGTTGATTTTCGAGACGCAGTCGACCACCTTGCCCAGCGGGATGCCGCGGCCATAGTCGCGAACCGTCACCATGTCGTCCTCGATCGAAACGTCGATCCGGTCGCCGTGCCCCATGATGAACTCGTCGATGCCGTTGTCGATCACCTCCTTGACCAGGATGTAGATTCCGTCGTCGTAGTGCGCGCCGCTGCCCGTGCGCCCGATATACATGCCCGTGCGCAGGCGGATGTGCTCCAGCGAGGAGAGCGTCTTGATCTTGTCTTCGGTATATTCGTGCTTTTTCTTTGCGGCCATTTTCCAAAAATCCCCTAAAAACCACAAGATGTGGATGGTACGTTCCTTGAAGCCCCAAAATGTAGCAATTTGCCTCCAGACCCTCAAGCGGTTCGCCCGGCTTTTTGGCAGGTGCCGATCCGGAGGCAAGGATTGGAGGCGGGAGAGGTCTTTACTTTGGGCGGGATTGGCCTATGGTGGTTGCGTTTGAAACGAGGTGGATCATGAAGAGTGGAACA
>WFRA01000175.1 GCA_015486775.1 Kiritimatiellales bacterium
CCCTTGTTAATCACTCGATAACAGCAAGCGGCTACCCTCCCGGAGCGGAACGCAAGCGCCACCCTGCGCACATCGCTCCCGTTCTGCAACCTGAAATATCTGTCCATTGTTTTTCCTTCAAATTCCTACCCGCTCGATTTTCCTTCTATCACACGATCTATTCGGCTTTCCCCTGCTTGTACAACTCCAATTTGCGACGCCGTTCCTCGACAAGCTTTCTGTTCATCGATCGAGTAGAATTCTCCACAGCCTTTTCTTGAAATTTCGCCGCTCTCTTAAAATCCCCGGCATGGGCATAGGCTGATGCCGCCGCATCCAAATATGCAGGAGGACAGGGGGTTTTCTTTACCAATCGATTTGCAAATTCCACCGCTTTTTTCGGATCCCTCTTTTGGAGATCGGAATTCGATCCGTAGTATTTAACTAGCTGGTACAGTGAAAAAGAATCGTTATTCTCCTCTCCGAGGTGTAGCCATTCCAGAGCTTTGTCTTCATCTTTATGCCCAAAAAAATCCGTCAAATAGAATTGTCCCAGAAATCCTGCACATCTTTTATCTCCCGCTTCATGCCCCTTTTTAAAATAGCTTGCGGCCTTGGCCGTATCGCGGGGAATCCCTTCGCCACCTCTTCGATAAATAAAACCAATTTGAGCATAGGCTCTGCTCTCCCCTTCACTGGCGGATTTTTCGTAAAGCTCCAGTGCCTTGGACAGGTCTTTTTCAAACCCGTTCCGCCCAGAGTGATACCATCCCGCTTTCTGGAACGCAGATGAAGCTTTTGGCTCCGAGTGCCGCGCCATCACCTGTGAGGGTTGGATATCGACGGCGGGCCAGGCATACTTCCCCTCCAAGCTAGGCGGCTCAAAAAAGTCGCGAGTCGCCACATATCCCGCCTTGCCGCCCACTTGGACGCGAACCCAGATACCTCTTATTCTCCCCGAGGTGGATTCCGGATCGCCACCGGGGACATAATAGTCTCCGGTATTGAACTCGAAGCGTTCCAGCTCCACGGATTTAGATAAAAATTCCTTTTTCCCCTTTGAAGGAAGAACATCTATACTGAGCTTTCCAAACTGGGTTTTTTCGAGCAGATCGACCTTTTTTGTCGTCCTATTGTTTGCTTCCTGCTCATAGAATATCCGGTAGTCGACCTTTAGGCTCTCGAGCGGGTTCTTTCCCCGGTTTTCAAAAGTTATCCCATAGGCATAACGCCTGTGCTTGAGCGTGACAGCGGAGTTTTCTTCCTTCCACTTTTTGAGTAGCCTCTTCTCGCAGTCAACCTTGAACATGCCGGGGTTGCGGAATCCCCCCAGAGAAACCCATTCCTTGATATAAGCCTGATCCGCCTCTGTGAAGATGGAGGGCACAACCTTCTTACGGTGGCCGTTCTCCAGCTTGAGCTCCACCTTGCCGAAGCGACGATCAAAGCCCACCACCTCCGCCACAATTGCCCGGCCATCCGGCAATCTGAATTCCCGTGTATCCGCCGCTGCCCATTGGGAAAGCAACACAAAAAACAAAACACCGGAACCGACCTGAAAATGTTTTCTCATTTTAATTTGAAACTCCAATAGTTCTGCCGACAAAGACACGTTGTCCGGAATGTATACGGTTGTTTTCGTGGGAGAAAGTACTACCACGGTTACATCCTGTCAATCCGCCCCCCCGGGAACGCCGAGCCCCAGCTCGGCTCGAGGTTTCGTTCTGCTTCGCGGCTCGGGCGGAGCCTCACCCCCCAGTATTCAAACCGCATCCACTCTGCAACTTAACCTATTTCACTGCACGTCCTCGAACGAGGTCGTTTCCTCTCACGCATGGAGGCCAATTTCGGCACGCATGCCTACGGCCTTTGCATAGCGTTGAAAGGTGGAAAGTTTCATGTTTTGCGGATGGTTCTCCAGCTTGGAGACAAAGGAGCGGTTGACGTTCATGCGCTCGGCGACCTGCGTCTGGGTCAATCCAGCCGCCTTCCTTGCTTCGTGGAGCTTGGCCTGCAGGCGCAGCTCTTCTACCAGCACATCAACTCGCGCTTCCATTTCCGGATCTTTCGCGCGTTCTTCTTCGTAGAATTCGCTAAAGGGTTGTCCGAGCCTATTGTTCCTAGCCATTGTTTTTCCTCCTGAAAAGATCAAAAATCAAAAAGGTCAAAAGCCGAAGATCGGATTCCCGACCTCCAGACTTTTGACCTGTGGACTTTTAGACCTGCGACCTTCGAACCACCACTACCCCAACAGTGCTTTGGCTTTGTTGTAGACGTTATCGGCGGTGAAGCCGAATTTTTCTGCGAGCAGCTTGCCGGGGGCGGATGCGCCGAAGGTGTCTTTGCAGACGGTGACGCCGGTGCGGCCGATATATTTTTCCCACCCGAAGGAGGTTCCTGCTTCAACGACCATGCGCTTGGTGCAGGCATCGGCCATGACTTCGTTCTGGTAGGCTTCGTCCTGGGCTTCGAAGAGCTCGCGGCAGGGCATGTTGACCACGCGGACGTTGGTGCCTTCGGCGGCGAGCTTTTCGGCGGCATCAAGGGTGATTTTTACTTCCGACCCTGTGGCAATCATGAGCAGGTCGGGCGTACCTTCGCCGCTTTGGAACATGGTATAGGCTCCTTTGGGAAGCTGGCCGTCCATGTTGTATGTTGAGCGGTCGAGCACTTCAAGGTTTTGGCGGGTCAGGCAGAGGACGCTCGGGCCGCTGGTATTCTTGAGCGCGGCAACCCATGCACATCCCGTTTCTTTCGGGTCGCTCGGGCGAAGAACCGTTACGTTGGGCATCATGCGCAGGCTAGCGATGGTTTCGATCGGCTGGTGGGTCGGGCCATCCTCACCCACCCAGAAGCTGTCGTGGGTGAGCACATAGATGACCGGCAGGTTCATGAGCGCGGCGACACGTAGGGTGGGACGGACATAGTCGGCGAAGACGAGGAAGGTGGCGCCGTAGATGCGGAAGCCACCGTGTACCTGAATGCCGTTCATGATGGCGCCCATTCCAATTTCGCGTACGCCATAGTGGAAGTTGCGGCCTTCGAAGGCATTTTTTCCAATGTCTGGATAATCATTGAGGTGCGTGTTGTTCGAGCCGGCGAGGTCGGCCGATCCGCCGACGAGGAAGGGCAGTTCCTTCGCGAGTTCCTGCAGCACCTTTCCGGAGGCGGCGCGGGTGGCGAGCGCGGAGTCGAAGGCCGGCATTTTTTCGATGATCGACTCGGGGATTTCCTGCGTCATGTGGATATTCCAGAGCTTGGAAAGATCGGCGTTTTCGGTCTTCCATTGGGCAAAGCGGGTGTTCCAATCGCTTTCCGTCTGCTTCATCTCTTCGAGGCGCGCGGCGAAAATATCGCGCACTTCCTGCGGAACGAAGAATTTTTCTTCGGAGATGCCGAGCGCCTTTTTGGTGAGCAACACCTCTTCTTCGCCAAGCGGCGCGCCGTGGCAGCCGTGGGTGCCCTCTTTATTCGGCGAACCAAAACCGATTTTGGTTTTGCAAACGATGAAGGAGGGCTTTTCGGTTTCGGCCTGGGCGGCTTCGATGGCACCTTGGATTTCGGAATGGTCGTGCCCGTCGATGGTCTGAACCTGCCAGCCATAGGCCTCCATGCGTTTTACGATATCGTCGGTGTAGGTGATGCGGACATCGCCTTCGATGGAGATAAAGTTTTCGTCGTAGAAGACGACCATTTTGTCCAGCCCGTGGTTACCGGCTAGGGAGAAGACTTCGTTTGAAATTCCTTCTTCGAGCTCGCCTTCGGAGCAGATGGCATAGGTGTGGTGGTCGACGATTTTTTGGGCTTCCGTGTTGAAGCGCGCGGCGAGCATCTCCTCCGCAATGGCCATTCCAATAGCATTACCAACGCCCTGCCCCAGCGGGCCGGTGGTGGTTTCGATGCCGACCGTGTGGCCGTATTCCGGGTGGCCGGCGGTCTTGCTGCCCCACTGGCGGAAGTTTTTAAGTTCATTGAGCGGCAGGTCGTAGCCGGAGAGATGCAGCAAGCTGTAGATCAGCATCGAGCCATGCCCGGCGGAGAGAACAAAGCGGTCGCGGTCGGCCCAATCCGGGTTTTCCGGATTGTGCTTGAGGTATTGCGTCCAGAGAACGGCGGCCACATCGGCCATGCCCATCGGCATGCCGGGGTGCCCGGAGTTGGCGGCCTGGACTCCGTCCATCGAAAGTCCGCGAATCGTGTTTGCTACAAGTTTAATGTCCATGGTTTTGTTCCTTTCTGGGTTAATTATTTGTTGTTGATCGTGCGCCATTTGTCGAGGGCATCCCGCCATGCGGCCTGCTCCTGCGGCTCAAAAATTTTGGTTTCCTCCGCGAAGGAGTTGCGGATGATTTCGCAGCCCTCTTCCAGAGATTGGATATCACCCATGGCGAGCATCTGCATGATCAGGTTGCCGGTTGCGGTGGCCTCGATGGGACCGGTGATGACCTTGCGGCCGGTGGCGTTGGCAGCGAGCTGGTCAAGCAGGGTGTCCTTGCAGCCGCCGCCGACAATGCGGAGGGTGCCGAGCGTGCGGCCAGTGAGTTTATCCAGCGTTTCGTAGGCACTGGCGTAGAGCAGCGCCAAGCCCTCGTAGGCGGTGCGCAAGATCTGCGCATGCGTTTCCGGCCGCGCCTGCCCAGTGCGTTCGCAATAGTCCTGAATCCGGGTAGCCATGTCGCCGGGCGCAAGAAAAACATCATCGCTCGGATCGACAAAGAACTCGAAGGGTTTTGCTTCGAGGGCCATATGCTCCATGGCTTGCCATGAATAGTCGAACCCCTCTTCGTTCCAGACGCGGCGCAACTCCTGAATGATCCAAAGACCGGAAAGGTTCTTGAGGAAGCGGATCGTGTCACACACCCCGACCTCGTTGGTGAAATTGGCGGCAAGCACGTCGTCATTAATGACCGGCTCAGGCAGCTCGGTGCCGAGCAGCGACCAGGTGCCGGAACTCAGGAAGGCGCAATGCTCGCCCTCGGCCACCGGCACGGCGGCGAAGGCGCTGGCGGTGTCGTGGCTGCCAACGGCAACAACGGGGAGCCCATCGGCATCGCCCACCACGGTGCCGGGATCGACCAGCTCGGCGAAGAGGTCGGTGCGGATGCCCAGCTTTTCGAGCAGGTCGAAGGCCCAATCCTTGGTGGCCGGATTGTAGAATTGCGACGTGCTGGCAAACGAGCGTTCCGCCTTCATGTTCCCGGTCAGCCAATAGTTGAGCAGATCGGGAACAAACAGCATTTTGGCGGCGGCCCTGTACTGGAAGGAGTCCGCCTGCGAAAGGGACATCAGCTGATAGAGCGTGTTGAGTTCCATGAACTGGAGGCCAGTCTGGGCAAAAACCTCCTCCTTAGGAACGCGCTCAAACACCTTCTCGAACATGCCCTCGGTGCGGCTGTCGCGATAGTGTACCGGATTGCGGAGCAGCGTGCCGTCGGCATCGAACAGGCCAAAGTCGACGCCCCACGTGTCGATCCCCATGGAGACCAGCCCATTGCCAAACTCCTTTTTCGCGAGGGCAATGCCCTCCTTGATGTTGCGGAAGAGGTGGACAAAATCCCACAAAAGCGTACCGCGCACCTCGGTCGGGCCGTTCCAGAACCGATTCATCTCCTTGAGCGACAGCTTGCCGTCCTCGAACGTTCCCACCATCGTGCGCCCGCTCGATGCGCCCAGATCCACCGCCAGATAATGTTTCTTCATCCCACCAATTCTCCTCTCACCAAATCCACCACAGTCTGGAGGCCGACCTCATCCATTGTCGAGACAATCCACTCGGCCTCCACCAGTTTTTCCAACATTCGGAAGTCCAAGGTCTGGAAAGTCCTTCCGACTTTCGACCTTCCTGCTTTAGATCCTCGGCGCGTTGGCCAGCAGGAACTGCTCGGCTTCCGGACTCCAGAGCCCGTTGTGCTTCGCAACGATTTCCGCGAGACCCTGGTAGAGCTCACCGTCCATGCCCGCCAGATCGTCGAGCGCCACCAGCGGCATGCTGACGTTGTTGTAGATCAGTTTCTTGCCTCCCGGAATATTGGGCAGATTCAGCGTGGTTTCGATCACCGCGTCGAGGCCACCGACATGCGTGATCATGGTGGACGGGTTGAGCTTGCCCTCCTCCATCATCTTGAGCGACTCGACCATGTCGTCGGTGTTGCCGCCGCTGGTTCCCACCACGTGCGTTGCGGCATAGTGGACGTTGTAGAAGTTAAACTCCGCAACGAACTCCGGATTGGTCGGCCCCGCAAAAAAGTTGAGGCAGCCGTCGAAGCCGAGAATCTGGTTCGCCTGCTCGACCACCGGGCGCACCGGTGCGTAGACAAATACATCGTCGTAGCCGCCCTTGGGCGTGAGCGACTTGAGATAGTCTACCCCTTTCCCTTCGTCGGCGGTGTTGACGTAGACCAGCTCGACGCCGTTGGCCTTGGCCTCCTCGACCGTGTAGATCGATGCCGCGCGCTCCAGGCGTGCGTTGTCGATGTCGGTCACCACCAGCAGGTTGGGTTTGCGGTCGCAGTGGATGGCATAGTCGATCGCGCCGAGCCCCATCGGGCCAACGCCCGCGAGCAGCGCCATCGCGCCGCCTTCGACAATGCCCATTTCGTGGACATAGCTGCCCGGCGTGGTGTGGTAATTGGCGTGGAAACCGCCGACGATGCAGGAGACCGGCTCGGCCAGCGAACCGTGGTAGTAGGCCTCGCCATTGAAGGAGAGCAAGCAGTTGTTGCGCATCACCTCTTCCGGGATCACTACGTACTGCGCGTCGCCGCCAATGTTTTGATACGAATAGCCCGGCGCGGACAACACCCCGACCGGTCCGGCTTCATCCACCAGCGCGGGCTGGATCGAAAAGCGGTCGCCCGCCTTGAACTGTTCCGCCCACTTCGCGCCCACCTCGACGATCTCCCCGCAAAACTCGTGCCCGATAATGACCGGGTTTTCCGCAACGTCGTCCGGCACGCGCTTGTGCCTCGGCCCCTGCGTCGCCGCCTTGTAGGACGACATGCAGATGCTGTCCGAAACAATCTTCGCCAGGATCTCGCTCTCCTTGATGGCCGGGAGTTCAAACTCCTCGAGCCGCAAATCACTCTCTCCGTACAATCTAACTGCTTTTGTTTTCATGGAACCCTCCGGGTTGGTTGATCGTTGTTTATTGTTAGTTGTCGAGGTTCGATTGGTGGCGGCCGGGGAGCAAAATCCCCATCAACCAGCAACCCTCGTTCAACAACTGCTCTAATTCAGCATCACTTGCCCGCCGGTGACGGGGATGGCTTGGCCGGTTTCATATTTTTGCTCGACGGAATAGAGGATGGCTTTCGTAACATCCTCACCGTCGCAACCGCGATTCATCGGCACTTGCGCTTCGTAGAAGGCCTTCACGTCTTCGACGGTCTTGGCGCCGGGCACCTTGCCGGTGTTGAGATACTGCACAAACAGTCCGCGCTCCGGATCGCTCCAGAGCGGGCCGTCGAAAAAGTTTCCGGGGCAGACGGTGTTGACCTTGGTGTTGTCGGCCACCAGCTCCTTGGCGAAGCTCTGCACGAGGCCGACCGAACCAAACTTGGAGCCGGCATAGGCCCCGTTCTTGTTGGAGCCTTCCAGTGCCGACTTCGAACTGATGCTGACGATGTCGGTAAAATAGTTTCCGGTCGGCTTGTTCATCGCTTCCATCACGGGCGCAACATGCTTGGTGCAGAGGAAGAAGCCGACATAGTTGACATCGGTCACAAACTCAAAATCCTTCAAGCTCATCTCCTTCACGCTGCCCGCCTTGAGCACGCCCGCATTGCTGACAAACAGATCGATGCCACCAACCGTCCCGACAATCTCGTCGACCATGCCCTTGACGGATGCCTCGTCGGTCACGTTGACCGCCACGCCAAAGGCAACCGTGCGCCCTTCCTGTGCGTTGAGTTCAGTCGCCAGCTTTTTCGCGCCGACGACATTCATATCGGCGACAAAGACCAGTGCGCCATTCTTGATCAGCTCGCGCACAATGCCTTCGCCGAAACCCTGCGCCCCGCCGGTCACCACGCACACCTTGTTGTTGACCACGGCGGCGCGGCCGCTCGCCTTCCGAACATTGGAAGTTCCGTTGAGCGCATCGTCATAGTCCTCGCCCAGCAAAAAGCCCCCTACCCCATCCACGCTCACGGAGCGGATTCCGGCAGAAAACTTTTCCGCCAGCTCGTCGGCGGAACAGCTCAGCTCCGCGTTTTCAATCTGTTCGCGGAAGACAACGATGTCGCCCTTCTCCCCGTCGAACGAGAGACCCCTTAACAATGGAGCAATTTCAAACTTGTTCATGCGTTCTCCTTGAATCCTGTCTGTATCGCAACATATCGAACCGGTTTGTCGAGTTTTCTGACCAAACCTTGTTCACTCATTTTTTTCATCCAATCATCTATCTGCCCTTTCCTTTGTCCTGTTGTTTGATGTAGCTCAACAGAGGTTTTGGGCTCTTTTAGAAGTCCGTGCAGAATTGGAAACACCGCCTGTTCAATGCGCTTTTCAGGAGTTGCAGTTGTGTATTCAACCTCGGCCGGTGCTTCTTTCACCTGCAACTCCAAGCCAGAAGCCGATGCGGGTGCGGAATATTCCAAGCTGAACAACTCCGACTGCTCGCCCACGGTCTCCAACAACGACGCATCCGCAAGTTGGGGTTTAATGGGTTTGGAAAAGTCAAGACTGAGCGGCTTGGCTCCATGCTTGATGAGTTTTTTGTTTCCAGAGGCCGGAAGTACGCTGGAATTGACCAAAACCGGACAAAACTTGAATCTATCGAGTTGCTCCAAGGCTCCCGCCCAGGTTCCTCCCCTGGTCTCGCTGGCAATAACAAGAGCGTGGTCTGCCAAGGCATAGATATATTTATTGCGTTGCATGGCATGGCCTGTATTCCACCCCGCCGATGGATCCACAGCAGAACAGAGAAGTAGGCGGTTATCACGCAATGCGGGTTTGTAGTCTTTGGAGACGACATCCGATTTCATCCGACAAGACAACACACCAACAGCCGTGCCTCCCTTCCTGAGGCCACCAAGCATTGAAATTTTGTCCGCGCCCTTGGCTCCGCCGGAAACCACCGTGATGTTTTCAGTAGCACAGGCCACACCTACCTTGTCGGCATAGTCAACCAACTCAAAATGATCATCGACTTTCCGTGACCCGACAACAGCCAGCCCTCGTCGGTTAAAAAGATCCAAATTACCACAACAATAAATCAAAGGAGGAGCCTTGTCCTTGAGCCGCATCTTAAACATGCGCGGATATTGGCGGTCTGCACGACTGACCACCTGGATGCCGCGCTGGCTCCACATATCCAGAGCCTGGGACAATTGAAGCCCCCGGTTCAGCAGTTGTTCAACCCGTCCGACGGCCACACCCTGGACAATTTGGCCGAGCAGAGCCGAATCCTGCAACAAATCGGCGGGTTCGCGACCAACTTCCATCAAGGCGTTGGCCAGCTCGCGATATTCTTTCGGGGCGAGCGGCTTAACCGACTCGGTTTTCTGGCCGACCAACAATGGCGCTGTCAGGAGAAGGATTGCTTCTGTATTTGGACTTACTGCTTTCATTCCTAACTACCATTTGCCGTTGACGCCAATGCAATAGGCACAACCGCACCTGCACCAGCACGTTTCAGCAACCACGCACCCACTGTCATTGTCCACCTTGAATCAACCATATCGTCGAACAGGAACACCGGCTCATTCTTCACCAGATTTTCATCTACCTCAAAAACACCATCGAGATTCAGAGCCTGCATGGCGCTGTTCTGCATGGTTTTCTGGGGTTCGTTGCTTTTAACCTTTTCGATGCACGGAATAAATTCTATTCCGAGCCTATCTGCCAAACGCCGAGCAAAATCGGGCACCAACTCCGGATGTCGGATGGAGGGAATGCAAGCAAGCCAAGTTGGCCGGTATTCCAGCTTCCAATCGGCCAACATGGAGAC
>WFRA01000176.1 GCA_015486775.1 Kiritimatiellales bacterium
CTCAACACCATCATGATCGACGGCACCGGCATGTGCGGCGGATGCCGCGTCTCCGTCGGCAACGAAACCAAGTTTGTCTGCGTTGACGGCCCCGAGTTCGACGGTCACCTTGTCGACTTCGACAACATGATCAGCCGCCTCGGCTCCTACAGAAAGCAGGAAACCCAAGCCCACAAATGCCGACTCGAAAATGCCTAGCTCAAAAAGGGTGGGACAAGAAAATGCTACATTATTTGTAAATTTTTCCGGCGCGGTAGTCCGCCCAGGCGGTTTCGAACCACAGGTTGCTTTCGGGGATCGGCCGACGCTTGACCCAGCGGTTCTTGATTTTTCCGTTGGCGACCACGGTTTCCTGCACCTTGTCCTGGAACGCCTCGTTTTCCGGCAGGAAGCTCCACTCGTCTTTCGCGAGCTGCTTGTGCGCCCGCTGTCCGGAGGGGTCGCGCACCATGGCCGAGCCGCGCGAACCCACGCCGCTCTTCACATGGTGAAGCGTTGCGGCCAGATAGACCCAGTGCGCAAAACAGAGCTGGCGGTTGCGCAGCGCCTGCACGGCCTGGGTCGCGTTCTCTACCTTGCAACCCTGCTCCTCTAGCGCATCGACCTGCGCCTTCGCCTCCTTGACGGCCTTCTTCAAACCTTCCAAGGACCGGATGTGCGCCCCGGCCCTGCTCATCCGTTCCTGCAGCTCCGCACGAACCTCGCGCCAGCCGGCATCCGACTTTCCGCAACGCTTCAGAAAGCCGGAAATCTCTTTGATCCCCGCCTTGGCCGCCTTGTTGAAATCGGCCATCTTGAGGTCGCTCTCCGTGTAGACGTTTCCAATAAATTCCGCCGCGCGGATCGAGCCGACCTGCCCGGAGTTGAGCGCCGAGCCGCCGGGGCGGGCCACGCCGTGCGAACCGTTCACCTCGCCCACGGGGAAGAGGTGCTTGATGTTGGTGGACTCCCACCAGGCGTTGCCCGCCAACCCGCCATTGTTGTGCTGGGCGCAGACGGCCACTTCGAGCATCTCCTGGGTGATGTCGATGCCGTGGTCCTTGTAGAGCGCGATCGCGCCGGGGTTCATGTGCTGCAACCGGGCGATCGGCGTCTTCTGGAACGCCTTGGAGTTTTCCAAATATTCAAACGCCTCCTTTTCCAATCCCTGGAAGTCGAAGCCTTCCGGATTCTCGCGGAAGTCGAGGAAGACGCGGCGGCCGTTGAGCGCGGTTTCGATGTAGACAAGGATGTCGACGATTGACGACCCGCCGACAATCTTCTTGGAGTCGAACGGCCATTGGTATCCCTTGAGGAACACCATCGAGTTCATTTTTCCAACCTTTGGAAAATAGTCGCGCATGAATTCGCGCGGGTTGCTTTTTCCGTCTGCATCGGTGGAGACGAAGCGGGGAACCACCTGCATATAGGTTCCAGAAACGTTCCAGCGGAACTTGATGGAGGCGAGGCCATACTGCGCCTCCGGAAGCCCCTGCGCCGTGGCACCGGCCTGGAGCGCAAGGCCGATGGCACCGGTGTGCACCACCGGATAGACGCTGGTTTTATACAGCCCGCCCGGGCCGCCCACCGCAAAGACAACGTTGTCGGCGGCATAGGCCACCAGCTCGCCCTTGGCGTTGAGCGCTAGGGCACCGCAGGCACGATTGTTCGTTGTCAGCAGGCTCACTACGTTGGTCTTTTCCTGTACCGGAATCTTGCGGCGCTTCACTTCGGCGATTAGTG
This sequence comes from Kiritimatiellales bacterium, assembly GCA_015486775.1. Lineage (GTDB taxonomy): Bacteria > Verrucomicrobiota > Kiritimatiellia > Kiritimatiellales > Pontiellaceae > Pontiella. The sequence continues at coordinate 1,723 of WFRA01000176.1, forward strand.
CGCGGCACATGTCGCGCGAGGTGTAGGGGCCGACGGAGGTTCCGCGCTGCGCGGGGTCGTGGTCGGTCTTGTAGCCGATAAACTGGCCGAAGGCATCCTGCGGAAACTTTACGCCGAGGTTGACCAGGTTCAGGAAGCCGCGCGCCGAAACCGCCGCCTCGATCAGCGCCAGGTCGCCGTGCATGCTGCCCGGCGTGAAAAAGTTTTTGGCCATCGCCAGCGGGGCATCGAGATCGTTGCCGCACATGGCGGATTTGTAGTAGGTCTGCTTGTCGGAACCCGTATTGATGGACGTGCCCATCTTGAGCCCTTCGGTAACAATCAGCACATCCTCGATGCCCTGGTTGCGCAGCTGAACCGCCGCATTCAACCCCGCCGCGCCCGAGCCGATCACCAGCGTATGCACCCGCGTGACCGGAACGGAGGTTTTGCTCATCTTCAATTCACTTTTTTTCATAATCCACTCCTCCAATTCGTTCAAAAACCTTGACGTTCCAGCCACTGGGCACAGAGCTCCCGCCAGTGTCCGACATAGGCGTTCCGCCGATCGTCGATGCTGCACAACCCCAGGCCATGCCTCCCCTCCGGAAAGAGATGGAGTTCATACTCCACCCCGGCACGACCAAGCGCCTGCGCCATCAAAAAACTGTTTTCCACCGGAACAGCCTCGTCGTTCACAGTGTGCCAGAGAAAGACGGGCGGGGTCTTCGGCCCGACCTGTTTTTCCAAGCTAAAGACCTTCCGAGCCTCGTCCGAGGGATTGCCTCCCATCAGATTGACCAACGACCCCTCGTGGCAGCTTCCGGGCATCCCCGTCACGACCGGATAGCACATTACGGCCAGGTCGGGACGCGCCGAAACAGAATCGGTGCCATCGCCAATCGCCAGCTCCGGATCCTCCCACATCACGGCGGCGGAACCGGCCAGATGGGCACCGGCCGAGAAACCAATCACGCCGATGCGGTTTGGATCGACATTGAACCGCTCCGCATTGATGCGAACCCATTGAATCGCGCGGCGCACATCATGATAGGGCTTCGGGTGGCGTGCGGGGCAAATCGAGTAGTGGAGCACAAACGCGCTGATCCCGAGGCCGTTGAGCCACCCGGCCACCGGCTTGGCCTCCTGCGGGGAAAGCGCCTCGTATCCCCCGCCAGGCAAAACAACCATGCAGGGATAAGGGCCTCCCGCCTCCTCTTGGACAAACGGAACCAAATGCGGAACATTCTCGGCCTTGAGCGCTGCATCCGGTCTATCCGTCTCCTCATTTTCCCAAAACAGTATGTTTTTCATATTTCCTCTCTTTTAGCCTGCATCAATCCGCGGCATGTTATTCCACAAAGTCCATCGCGCACCGATCATCCTGCAAATAATTCACAAGCGTGGAAGCGTGAAGCCGCCGTCGACAGTGATGACCTGCCCGGTGGAATAGGCGATGTCGCCCCGCGCCATCATGGCGGCCGCCTTGGCGATGTCTTCGGGCAGCCCCCAGCGGCTCTGCACCAGGATGCCTTCGTTGAAAATGAGGTTGTCGTATTTTTCGGTCACGACGGCGGTCATGTCGGTCTTGATGATGCCGGGGCGGATTTCGTAGACCGGGATGTCGAACTCCCCGAGGCGCACGGCAAAGAGCTGGGTCATCATGCTCATCCCGGCTTTGGAAACGCAGTATTCGCCGCGGCTCGGCGACGCCACGCCCGACGACATCGAGGCAATGTTGATGATGCACCCGTCGAATTCCGCGCTGGCCTTCTTCTGCTCGATCATCCAGTTGGCGACGGTCTGCGTCAGGAAATACGGTCCCTGGAGATTAATCTTCATCACCCACTCGTAGCTCTCCTCGGTGGCTTCGAGAATGTCGGCGCGCACGCGCGGCGCAACCCCGGCGTTGTTGACGAGCACGTCGAGCCGGCCAAATTTTTCCCGGATGCTCTCGAGCATGGTTTTCCGGCCCTCGGAAGACGACACGTCGGCGCGGCAATAGAGCACCTCCGCCCCGGCGGCTTTGAGCTGCCCGAGCGCCTCCGCAACCACGGACTCCTCGTGGATGTCCATCACCGCAATGTCAAAATTTTCCGCCGCGAGTTTTTTGGCGATGCCGAACCCGATCCCGCGCCCGGCTCCTGTAATCAATACTGTTTTTTTCATGGTTCCCTTTCTGTTTTTAACAACCGCCAACAAACACGAAAGCTTTGGATCACGAATCTGCGCGAATTTCGCGAATTATTATAATTTTCTGATTCGTGCGATTCGCGTGATTCGCGATCTATTTCTTCCATTTTTGGTTATGGCTCTGCTTCTTTGGTTTATTCGTGGTTCAACCGCTCTTCTTCATGGTTAGAATCTTTTCTGTTTCCGGATGTGCTGGATGATGATCCGGCAATCCTCGAGTACTTCGTAGGTATGCTCGAAGACGGCATCGAACTGGAGGCAGTCGCCTGCGGAAAGCACATGGCTTTCGTGGGGTAGGTCGATTCGCACCTGGCCTGCCAGCACCCAGCAGATTTCAAAATCGTCGCGATGCGCATCGGGGTTGGATCGCTTCGCCCCCCTGGGTGCCTCGGCAAAGAAGCATCTGGCATTGGAAAACTCGATCTGCCGAAAGTGGAAATCCCCGGCAATGCGATCCGTCTCCCGCTTGCATTGCGCCGTGCGCGACTCCACCAGCGCCAGCAGTTCGGCCGCCGTCAGTCCGAACGCCCGCGCCAGCCGGAAAAGCGTTTTTAGCTCGGCCGCGCTCTGGTTGCGCTCCAGCTTGGAAATCACCGCCGAAGAGATTCCCGTCCGCTCCGAAAGGTCGGCGATCGTCATTCCCGCGCGCTTGCGCAGATCGCGCAGCACCGAAAAATTGTACATCTCCGGGGTATATTCGAGTTGCCCTTCCATTTGGTCAACGTAGCACTTGACATTTTTCCTTGGCAATATATTTTCACCCAATATTTGCAATTGGAGAAAAAGCATGGTTGTTGGAGATCTGAACAAAATCGAAGGTCGCACCTACCCGGCGCGGCGGCTGACACAAAACCTCGTGGGCGGCGCTTCGCCCGTGCAGTGCGAAAACTTTTGCATGGGCTACGTGACGCTTGACCCCAACGGCGGCCAGGTGCCATGGCACAACCAGGAGTCGGAGGAGGTCTACTTTGTCATCTCCGGAAAAACCGAGATGTGCCTCGGCGGAGAGCGCATGGAAATGACCGCCGGGCAGATTGTCCAGATCCCGCCGGGCGTGTTCCACCAGATGACCAATATTGGCGACGAACCCGCCCACTTTATCTACTGCTACGGCCCGGCGGGCGACGTCGCCCACTGGCGGCAGGAGCTGGCCGGAACCCTTCCAAAGGCTGGAACCGACGTTCCCGCACTCCCCGAAGGCGCACAACCCCAATGCACCGAAATGCCCGAGGGCGGGCCGATTATCATATGAATAACGAATATCGAACAAGGAATGCCGAATTTCGAAGAGACAACTAACAACCATCAACTTAACAACTAACTCAACCGGAGGTTGAAAGTGGAAACAAAACGTATTGGAATCATCATGAACGGCGTGACCGGGCGCATGGGCACCAACCAGCACCTCGCACGCTCCATCAGTGCTATCATCAAGCAGGGCGGCATCAAGGTCGGCAACGACTTGACCATCATGCCCGACCCGATCCTGACTGGGCGGCGCGAATACGCCCTCAAGGAGCTGGCCGAAAAATATGGAAACGAAGCCCGAGGCGAAGCCTACAAATATACCACCGACGTGCAGGGCGCGCTCGACGGAAAGTATGGCGACTACGAAATCTTCTTCGATGCCTCCGGCACGCTCCAGCGCGCCAACTTTGTCGAAATGGCCGTCAAGGCCGGCAAGGCCATCTACTGCGAAAAGCCCACCGCCACCAAGACCGCCGAGGCCGTCCGCCTCGCCAAGCTCGTCGACGGCGCGGGACTGAAAAACGGCGTGGTGCAGGACAAGCTCTGGCTGCCTGGCTTCCGCAAAATAAAAATGCTCAAGGAGCTCGGCTTCTTCGGCAAGATTCTCTCCGTCAAGGGCGACTTTGGCTACTGGGTATTCACCGGCATAGATCTCGACCAGCCCGCCCAGCGCCCGAGTTGGAACTATCGCGCCGAGGATGGCGGCGGCATGATGATCGACATGTTCTGCCATTGGCGCTATGTGATCGACAACGTCTTCGGCCCGGTCAAGAGCCTCGTCGCCCACGGTTCGATCGATCTCCCCGAACGCCGCGCCGAGGACGGCACCCCGTTCAAGTGCACCGCCGACGACTCCGCCTATGCCATGTTCCTGCTCGAAGACGGAACCATGGTGCAGTTCAACAGCTCCTGGTGTACCCGCGTCCGCCGCGACGACCTGCTGACCGTGCATGTCGATGGAGTGAAGGGTTCCGCCGTCGCCGGCCTGCGCGAAGTCAAGACGCAGTCCGCAGCCAACACGCCCAAGCCCGTCTGGAACCCCGACGTTCCCCAGACCATCGACTTCCTCGGCGGCTGGGAGGATGTGCCCAACAACATCGAATACGACAACGCCTTCAAGATCCAGTGGGAACTCTTCATCAAGCATGTTGTGTTGGATGAAGAGTGGAACTATTCCCTGATGGAAGGCGCGAAAGGCGTCCAGCTCGCCGAGCTCGGCATGCAGAGCTGGAAAGAGCGCAAGTGGGTCGATGTGCCGGAGCTGGGCTGACGCAACTTTCGGATACCCCACATCTGCTGTAAAATAGCAAGGGCAGGATTTTGCTTCACGCCGCCCCGCCTCCCCGTCCCGGGTAGGCGGGCACTACATCATCTCCCAGGGAACGAATTCCAACGAATTACAAGAAACACCGAATTGTATAGCCTCCAAAACTTGACCCCTATTCGTTGCTTCATGTCATTCGCTGGAAAAATGCTTTGGTTGCAACCTGCGGAATAGGGACTCACACCAAGCCACGGAGAAAGGGAAAACCTGGAGGGACGATGTCCCCATCGTCCGCGAGGCCGGCCGGTTTCCCCGGAGGTTTTATCACACCTAGCTAGGTGTGATAATTGACTTTGCCCTTGTTCCGTGAGGAGCATCGCATTGACTGGGATGAGCAGGGGCGGTCGGGGAAGCGTTGCGATGCTGTGGCTTGGCCGGTTTCCACGGAGGGTACAGCACCGGAGTGGAATGCGGCTCTCCGCCCTGCGGAGACCGTGTCCATGGATCTTGAAACTCCAACGAATTACAAGAAGCAACGAATGGTTTCACACAAAGCCGCCAAGCCACGGAGGGAGGGGCATCTTGGAGGGACAGCATCCCTCCATTGCAGCCCGCATCCCGTGCCGGCGCTGTAGCCTATTTCCAGTCGGCGAGGCGCAGGTTGGGGTTTACGTCGCCGGGCTCGGCGGCACCCCGACCGAGGCGTACTTTTTCATGGGCCACGCCAGCAATCATGGCGGCGTTGTCGGTGCAGTAGGCCGGAGGGCTGAGTAGCAGCGGGATGCCGGTGGATTCCGAGAGCTGGGCGAGTTTTTCGCGCAGGCGCTTGTTCATCGAAACCCCGCCTGCGCAGGCAAAGCTCTTTACATCAAATTTTTCGAGCGCGCGTTCGACGCGGAGGGTGAGCGCATCGCAG
>WFRA01000177.1 GCA_015486775.1 Kiritimatiellales bacterium
CTCCGTGGGCGACGAAGACGGGATAGGGAATCTTGCTTCCATTCTTCAGGCTCACCGCGAGCATGTAGGAGCCTTTTCTTATGTCCGCAATCTGGATCGGAGGTTTTGCGCGCTCGATTGGGTCGCCCATCAACAGGCGCGTTTTGCCATCGTACAGCGGCAGGATCTCGACAAGATCCACCCCGTTGGAACCGGTGACGGAGAGGCTTCCGTCCCCGTCGATCTCCCGCTGGATATCGGCAAAGTAGGCGGGGGCGCGGGGGTTGGAGACGCCCATTTGCTGGAGGTCTAGCTTGATTTCGTCATGGAGCTGCTGCGCCTCGGCATAGGCTTTCCGGTAGAGGGCGAAATCGATGCGGTTGGTCACGACCTGGATATAGCCATCCACCACGGCGTGTTTGTGGCGATAGGGTTCCGGCACGCTCTGGTAGAGGGAAAGCGCCACGCTGAAGCGGGTCGAGATCTTGGAGAGCAAACCATCGAGCAGCGCAGTGGAATCGAGCTCGTCCTGGCTTTTTTCCTTCGCCTCGGTGGTGGCGGCAATGCGGGCGAGATGGTCGTAGACCTCCCGGGCCTGCCGCTCCAGCCCCTCGGCCTCGCCCCGCAGGGCGGCGGCCTTGCGCACGTTGCTCGAATAGGTGCCGAAGAGCATGGCGCGCTGGCCGCCGAAGGCGAGCAGCAGCGCCGCGCACACGGCGGCCGCCACGCTTGACTTGACCGGGTTGCGCTTGCAGGTGCGCCAAAAGCGCTCCAGCCGGGGCGCCTTGTAGGCGCTCACCTCGAAGTTCCCGATATAGTTGCGGATGTCCTGCGCCAGCTTTTCCACCGAGGGGTAGCGGTTCATCGGATGCCGCTCCATCGCCTTGAGGCAGACGGCCTCCAGCTCGCGCGGTATGTTCAATTCCGGGCGGCGCTTGCGCGGCGGGTCGAAGTTCCCTTCCTTGACATTGTTCAAGAGCCGCCGAAGCTGGGTTTTCTCGAACGGCGGGCAGCGGGCGAGAATGTGGTAGAGAATGGCGCCGAGGCTGTAGACATCGCTCCGGGCGTCGATCTCTCCGATGCGCCCCTCGGCCTGCTCCGGCGACATGTAGTTGGGCGTTCCCGAGACCGCCCCTTCCAAGGTTCGGGAACCGGTATCGAATTCGTCCATCCGCAGGTGGATGCTGCTTTTCGCCCCCTCGTCCTCCTCGCCAATGTTCTTCACCAGCCCCCAGTCGAGAACCAGAACCTCACCGAACTCCCCGATCATGATGTTGGCCGGCTTGAGGTCGCGGTGGACCACCCCCTTGCTGTGGGCGAACGAGACCCCGTTGCAGACCGAAAGGAAAACCTCGAGCAGGAAGTTGAGCGGATAGCTCGATTCGTAGAAGGCCGGGTTGGCCTCCAGCTTGTCGAGGATCTCCTTGAGGTCTTCGCCCTCGACCTTCTTCATCGTGAAATAGATCCCGAAATCCTCGGCCACCCCCATCTCGTGAACCGGCATGATGTTGGGGTGTTCAAGCTGGGCGGTTCCGCGCGCCTCCTTCAGGAAGCGATCCACCACCTCTTCCTCGTCCCGGAAATGCTCCTTGAGCGACTTGATGGCCACTTCGCGCCCCAGCAACGTGTCGCGGGCGCTATGCACCTCCCCGAACGACCCCTTGCCCAGCGGCTCGATCCCCGTGTAGTGGGCGGCGCCCTTCCCCTTCTTGATGGAAAGCACCTGCTTTACGTTTCCGAAATCGAGCGACGCCGACCCCTTCGAGGCGGTACCGGACGTGCCGGTCGGCTCCCCACCGGATCCATCATCGGGTCTGTCCATATCCATAAGAGATTCCTCTTCCGGGGAACTTGCAAAACCTCTTGGTTTTACTGTTCCAGTTGATGGTTGATAGGTTGCCGATTGGTGGGATGTCCGGGGCAACCCGTTTGTTTTCTCAATCCTGCCCTATCAACAAACAACCATGAACAAAACAACTGCCTCTTGCAAAACCAAGGGTTTTGCAAGAGGCTCTTCCGGCACCCCTATCCCCACTTGCCCTTGGCCATGTGGCCCTGCATTTCGGTCATGGAGAGCTTCATCTGGACATAGGAGGCGTTCAGGCTCTTCTCGAACACATCCACGCACCCCGGATCGAGCGCATCTTCGATGCCCGCCTCGCAGACCCGCTCGATCTGGCGTGCCAGGTCGATCAGCTGGGCGTGCAGCGCGTTGGTGTTGCGCGAACGTTCGACCAGGTTGGCCGCCGCCTCGTCAAGCGCGGTAAAATCCGATCCCTTCGCCCCGCACTTCGGGCAGGTGTCGCAAACGTCGTCGCCGTCGTGGATATAACCGCAGATACACTTCCATTTTTTCATTTCAGTCCTCCTGTTTGTTAAGTCAACTAACTGCCGTCAGTCTAGGTCGAACGCATGGAATTGCAAGGACTACGCGCAGGATTAATGGATTTCGCTTTCCGCACCTGCACGGGTGTGCATAATGTGCCGTATGAAACTTCAGTCCATTGTTCAGACATTGGAAAGCATCGCGCCGCCCGCGCTGGCGGAGGAGTGGGACAACGTCGGCCTGCTGATCAATCCGCCGCGCCCGCGCAACGTGAAAAAAATCCTACTCACCATCGACCTGACCGAGGCGGTGGCCGACGAGGCGGTTTCGGCCAAGGTCGACCTGATCGTGGCCTACCATCCCATTCTCTTCCGCCCCGCCCGCCGATTGGATACAACCAACGCCTACGACCGCACGATAATGAAGCTGATCCAGAAAAACGTGGCCGTCTACTCCCCGCACACCGCGCTCGATGCGGTGGCTGGCGGCGTGAACGACTGGCTGGCCGAGGGCGTTGGTGCGGGCGAGATTTCCGTTCTCCAACCTTTGGAAAATTCCGGCGCGGGGCAGGGGCGGCTGGTAGAGCTCGCCAAACCGGTCAAGCTCAAGACCCTGGCGCAGCGGATCAAGAAATACTTGGGGCTCAAGTCCGTGCGGATTGCCCCAGCCGCAGGAAATGCCCCGATCCGGACGATCGCGCTCTGCGCCGGTGCCGGGACGGAAGCGTTCAAGGGGATCGAAGCCGACTGTTTCCTGACCGGTGAAATGAGCCACCACAACATACTCTCCGCCACCCTTGGAGGCGCGCACGTCATTCTCTGCGAGCATACCAACACCGAGCGCGGCTATCTTCCGGTGTTTGGAAAGATTCTCCGCAAAGCGCTGGGCAAGGGAGTGGAAATCATCGTCTCTGCCATCGATGCTGATCCCTTGCAGACCTATTGATCCAATACCAAAGCCATTTCGGCAATACTCCAGTAACGATACTCTGTCCGCATCCTATTGGGTGCCTCGGTGTGATTTGAGGCAACTCGGAGGGTGACGAGGAACCCCGTTTTTTCTTGAAAGTCGTTGGCCGAACTGTATCTTTCGCCCGTTCCAGTGCTTGGTGGTGACGGGTTCCAAGCATCGGAAGGAGTAATCCCATGGCAACCGCTATCCCCGACTACATCAAGAAACGCTACGCCTTCGGGGATCTGACAAGTTCCCTCAGTCTGCTGCGCATGGTCGACGAACGGGGTCAGGTTACTCAGGCGCAGGTTGTCGAAGCTTTGGGGATTTCGCAGGGATCCTGTAGCGTCCATTTCCGGAAGCTGGAACATGCTGGCCTGATCCGCCGCATGGATTGCGTTCCTACGGGGCGGCGGGGTAGGTCGACCGTTGTCTGGGAGCTGGACAGCGAGAGAAACTACTGCCTCTTGCTACTGTTTTCCGCGCCCAAGCTCTATGCCTCGCTGGTCGATTTTTCGGGGAAGACGGTGCTGGAGAGGCGGGAGAAGGTGGCCGATATTCCAGATCGGGAGATACTCGAAAGCAGAATCGAGCTCTTTATGGAGGAGGCACTTGGCCATGCAAAGCAAACCGGTGGGCATGTTCGGCAGGCTTTTGTCGGTATGCCGGGCATTCTAGACCCGCATACCGGGGTCGTTGTCAGCTCGGAAACCTTTCCCGCTTTCAACGGCATGGATTTCAAGGCGTTTATGCAGCGGCAGGGGTTGCCCTGCCGCCTGCTTGGGTTAGGGTTCTACCACGGGGAGATTCGCCATCTGCCCCCCGACACGCACGCCTTCATTCTCGACTGGAACTTTGGCGTGGGTGCCGTGGCGGGAGTGGGGGAGCGGGTGATTTCCCAGACCAACAAGGATTCAATGCTTTCGCAGGCCGGGCATGTGATTATTGTGCGGGATGGCCGTCCCTGCCACTGCGGGAAAAAGGGCTGCCTCGAAGCCTATGCCGGCGGCTGGGCGATGATCGAGACCCTGGGGGACGGAAATGTCCGGAACGTGGAGGATTTCTGTGATGCGGTGCTGGGCGGAAACGAAAAGGCTTTGGAAATCGCAAAGGAGGCGGCCTTCACCCTAGGCAAGGCGCTGACGTGGTCACTGCAGGTGATGCAGAGCAAGCGGCTGGTCGTTTCCGGCCCGCTGTCGCGCATATTTCCCCTAGTGCGGGGTGAGTTTATCGAGGGGCTTTCGACCATTTTTACCGAGGCCAGGATTGCGGAACTCGATCCGGTTCCCAGCAAGGATCCCTTTGCCGCCATGCAGTACGGTTCCTACCGTTGCGCCCGCCGCCAGTTTTTTTACCCCGACGAGTAGCGGGCGGGAATCCGAGCGGGAAGCTAAAAATTCGTACATTAATATTGCGTACGCAATAAAAATATGGCAGACCGTTCGTTGCCATGGGCGGTGAATCGTTCGCTGCCGGCACGAAGGAGAGGGGCAGAGAATGACGAAAAGGGTTGAAAGAGTGCATATGGCGGCGTTTCTGTTTCTCTGCCTAGTGGTTTCAGGCGGGGTGTCCGCCGCCTTGGTGGCACGCTACGACGGAACGGACATTTCGGCGACGGGCGGTTTGGTCGATCGCTGGAACAACCAGGGGGCGGGCGGCGATGCCGTGGCCTCTTCCTCCGCGCGGCCGACGCTTGCACAGGCGGTCACGCCCAACGGAACGACCAACACGGTTGTCGATTTCGACGGGGTGGACGATTGCCTGGAGATCGCTTCGGATCCGGCAAACTATGATGGCCATGTGTTCACTTGGTTCGTGGTGATGAAGTCCGATGCGCTCAACCACAATATCCTGCGCACCGGGTATGCCGCCGGAAGCGACTCCAACGCGGGCGTAATGTGGGGCACTTTCCACAGCGGAAACGGATACCTCTACTCCCACGCCCGGAGCGCGGACGGCGGCTTCAAGTCGAAAAAATCGTTGATTGCTACGGGGCGGTGGCATCTGGTCGAGTGCTGCTGGAACGGGGACTCGCTTCGCCAGTGGCTCGATACGGTAGGTCTGAACGGGGTGATTTCCGGAGTCGACGCGAACCCCTCCGGACACATCCGCACGCGGATCGGTGCCAATGCGGCGACCTCGCCCGGCGAGTTTTTCAAGGGGCAGATCGCCGAGGTGCGCATCTACAACGAGGATATGCTTGCCGAAGACAGTCCCGCCCGGCTGGCGGTGGAGAAGGAGCTGATGGAAAAATACATGGTCGCTCCGGACTATTCGCCGCTGGATGCCGACGATCCCTCTTCGAGCGCCCTGTTCAGCAAGAGCCTGCTCTTCGAGCGCCCCACCAC
>WFRA01000178.1 GCA_015486775.1 Kiritimatiellales bacterium
AGGTTGACGCGAAGCGAGCCGACAGGCAACCTCTGCTTCGATTTGGCATCATGCTTGTCTTTGCGGGCGGCCTCGGCGGATTCGCTGCGCTCATGTCCCAATAAGTGCGAACCTTGGGTTAGGCCGCGTTTTCAAATTCGGCCTCCACGGCGGGATCCGGTTTTTTGCCGAGCAGGCTGGCAACAACGATGAGCAGGACGGAGACGAGGAAGCCGGGGATGATTTCGTAGAGGTCGAAGAGGCCGCCTTCGAGCTGCTTCCAGATCAGGACGGTGATGCCGCCCCCGACGATGCCGGCAATGGCGCCGTTGCGGGTCATCCGTTTCCAGTAGAGCGAGAGGATCACCAGCGGGCCAAAGGTGGCACCGAAGCCGGCCCAGGCATAAGCCACCAACTCGGGCACGCTGCTGTCGGGCTTGAGCGCGATGGCGCAGGCGATGGCCGCCACGCCGATGACGGTTCCGCGGCCCACCCAGACGAGTTCCTTTTCGGAGGCGTGCGGGCGGACGACGACGCGGTAGAGGTCTTCGGTGAGCGCGGAGGAGGTGACGAGCAGCTGCGAGTCGGCCGTACTCATGATGGCCGCCAGCACGGCGGCGAGCAGGATGCCTCCAAGGATTGGATGGGTGAGGCGGTCGACGAGGATCATGAAAACCTTTTCCGCATCGCCACCCGCCAGGGTTTCGGGGAGGCAGATCCGCCCGAGCATCCCGACGAGCAGGGCGCAGGCGAGGCTGATGAGCACCCACGCCATGGCGATCCGCCGGGCGGGCTTGATTTCGGCGGGCGAGCGGACGGCCATGAAACGGGCGAGAATGTGCGGCTGGCCAAAGTAGCCGAGGCCCCAGGCCATGAGCGAGAGGATGGGGATGGCCGCGAGCGGCTGGCCTTGCGCATCGGTGAAAAGATTCAGGTAGCCCGTATTGACCGCTTGCAACCGGGTGGTGGTTTCGGCAAAACCGCCGGTGGCGTGGATGGCCAAGAGCGGCACGGCGATGATGGCAAAAAACATGATGATGCCCTGGAAAAAGTCCGTCCAGCTCACCGCCATGAATCCGCCGAGCGCGGTGTAGGAGATAATCACCACCACGCCGATGAGCAGCGCGCTGCGGTAGGGCAGCCCGAAGACCGATTCGAAGAGCTTGGCGCCGGCAACAAAGCCGGAGGCGGTGTAGATCAGGAAAAAGACTAGGATGAAGAGGGCGGAGAGGGTGCGCAGCAGGCGACCGGTGTCGTGGAAGCGGTTGGCGAAATAGTCGGGCAAAGTGATGGCGTTGCCGGCCAGCTCGGTGTAGCGGCGCAGGCGGCGGGCGACAAACCGCCAGTTGAGGTAGGTTCCAGCCGCCAGCCCGAGGGCGATCCACGAGGCTTCCAATCCTTGGAGGTAGGCGTAGCCCGGCAGGCCGAGCAGCAGCCATCCGCTCATGTCCGACGCCTGGGCGCTCATGGCCGCCACCCATTTGTTGAGCTGGCGGTCGCCCAGCAGGTAGTCCGAGAGCGACTCGTTCTTCCTGTAGAAGTGCGAGCCGATCGCCAGCATGAAGGCGAGGTAGGCCACGAAGGTTATGATGACGCTTAGGTTTTCCATGGGTGTTTTGGGTATTGCGTATTTCGTACTACGTATTGCTTGACCAGAAACCGAGCTAGGGTAGCCTTTCCGACGCAATACGCAATACGCAATACGCAATCAAAAGGAACCCCATGACCAAGAAGACCAAGCAGTTTCTCGCCGATCTCATCAACAGCATCAGCCCGTCGGGTTATGAAGCGCCCGTAGCCAAGGTCTGGAAAGCCGAGGCCGAAAAATTTGCTTCCAAGGTTTGGACGGATACGCACGGCAATTCCCACGCCGTGGTGAATCTGGGCGGATCGCCGCGCGTCATGTTTGCCGGGCACTACGACGAAATCGGGTTCCAGATCTCGCACATCGACGACCAGGGGTTTCTCTGGATCCAGGCGCTCGGCGGCTGGGATCCGCAGATTGCCCAGGGGCAGCGCGTGCAGATCATGACCAAGAGGGGGATCGTACGCGGCGTGATCGGCAAGGTGGCAATCCACCTGCAAACACCGGAACAGCGCAAGAAGGTTTCGGAGATCAAGGATCTGTGGGTCGATATCGGCGCGAAGGACAAGAAGGATGCCGAAAAGCGCGTTGAGATCGGCGATCCGCTCGTCGTGGCCTACGGCTTCGAGGAGCTGGCTAACGGGATCGCCGCCGGACGCGCATTCGACGACCGTGCCGGGGCGTTTGTGATTCTCGAAGCGGCGAAGCAGCTCGCCAAGCTAAACCCTAAGGCGGAGATCCACGCCGTCGCCACCGTGCAGGAGGAGATCGGCCTGCGCGGCGCGACCACCGCCGCCTATGGAATCGATCCGGACATTGGAATTGCTGTCGATGTAACCTTTGCCACCGACCATCCCAACATGGCCGAAGCGATGAAGCGCGAAAACCTGATCGAGCTCGGCAAGGGTCCCGTGCTCACACGCGGCCCGAACATCAACGCCAAGCTCTTCGACCTGCTGGTGAAGACCGCCAAGGCCGAAAAGATCCCGTACCAGATCAACGCCGAGCCGCGCGGCACGGGAACCGACGCCAACGCGCTCCAGCTCAACCGCTCCGGCGTGACCACCGCGCTGGTCAGCATTCCTTTGCGCTACATGCACAGCCCCTGCGAGCTGATCAGCCTCTCCGATCTGGAGCAGTGCGCGAAGCTCCTGGCCAAGACCGTCGCAAAAATCACGCCCCGCACCAGCTTTGTTCCGTTTTAACGGAGGATGCAAAAAGCGGGGATGGCATGGAACAAACGGTCAGATGGTGGGCTGGCCGAGCGACTTCGCGAATTCGGTGGCGGTCTTTCCCGTCTCCTTCTTGAAGACGGTGCAAAAATGTGGGGCGGAGGTGTAGCCGACGCGCCAAGCGAGTTCGTTCATATTGAGCGGCGATTCCATCAGCAACTGCTTGGCCAGCTCCACCCGTAGGGTCTTGAGATGCTGCGAGAGGCTTTTTCCCGTCTCCTGTTTCATCAGCTTGCGCAGGTGCGATGCGCTCACGCCGGCATGCTGCGCGGCGGCCTCGGGGTTGAGCGGTTCCTGCAGGTGCGCTTCGAGCCAGCCGAGCGCGCGGCTGGCGATCTGGTGGTTGTGCGTGGTTCGGTTTGTTCCAACGATTGGAAGGTTCGCAAGCTGTTTCCGGTGATTCCGGGCCAGTGAAAGCAGGAGCAGGTTTAGTTTCAGTAGCAGCATGTCGCCATGGTACGGGGCATGGCTTTCCGATTCCTGCTTGAGGTCGGCCATCAGCTTCCGCTCCTCTGGAGTGAGAACCAGCCGTTTTTTTGACAGCGCCGCCGGGCAGCGTCCGTCATACATAATGTTGAGGAAGGAAAAGGGACGGTTCTGTTCGCTTTGGGTCGAGTGCGATGTGTGGGCGGGAATCAAGACGCATTCGCCGGAGGCAAGCACCAGCGAGGAGTTGTCGAGTTCGAGGAACATGCGGCCATAGTCCACATAGCTGATTTCGTGGCTCTTGCTGTGCGATTTGCGGGGGAATTTATAGCCAGCTTTTTTTCCCTTGTGTCCCAGTTGGCGAATGGATTGGGCGGGCCAGCGGCTGGCTTTGCTACCGGATTTGGCTGGAGGATCGTTTTGCATAATGGGCGAATCGTATCACGAATTAATGTCGGGGCGATAAAAAACGATCCCCCGGGCAGTTTTAAATTTGCGGCCCCGTCTACGCGAAATGTCATGTCGAACTCCAATGCAACAGACTTCAGTGCCCAATGACCTCGGTAGGCCTTGACGAACTGCACTGCAGATGCGTTTTTCGTAGCCGTCTGGGCATATCCATTGTTGATTGTCACCTCTACGTGGTGCGACTTAATGAAGGTCCGCCATCGCCGCCGCCCACTGGCTTAAGCAGTCCGGCTCCGTGGGCGGTCGTGGTGGCGATTAGTGCGGCGATGCATACGAGTTGAGTGAATTTTGCATTCATGGTTATTTC
>WFRA01000179.1 GCA_015486775.1 Kiritimatiellales bacterium
ATGCGATGCCCTGCC
Organism: Kiritimatiellales bacterium; assembly: GCA_015486775.1. Lineage (GTDB taxonomy): Bacteria > Verrucomicrobiota > Kiritimatiellia > Kiritimatiellales > Pontiellaceae > Pontiella. Next base: position 16 of record WFRA01000179.1, read on the forward strand.
CGAAGAAGCCAACGCCTTTCTCGGTGCGCACGTATTTCAAATTGTTGGCCTTGTCCACTTCCAGAACGTAGGCCTCGCTCTGGTTGTGTCCGGTAGTATAGAGATATCCGTCGGGGCCCCACGACCCACCCGAGCAACTCATCTTTCCCCAGTGGCGAATGACCTCTTCGGGGAAGGTCCAGCTTTTCTCTTCGACGAACGTCCCGTTCCTGCATTGATATTTGACGAGTGTCGTGTTTCTGCTCTTGTTCTTGCCGTAGACGGCATAGCACATCCACCACGAGTGGTCGCGATCTCTGTCAATCCATGTCAACGACCCGTATTTCCTCGGCAGCTTGACTGTTCTCTCATGGTCGAGGTGCTCTCCTTCAACGTTCCAGATCTCAATGGTGTTGTCGTTGGGATCGATGCCGTATCGCGAGTGGGCACAGTATAGACGCCCTTCAACCACCGTGCCGCTATTCAGGTGCTTGAAGTGCTTGTATGCTTCCTTCTTTCTGTCCGCCTGCCATGTGGCAACCTCTTTCCCAGTATTCTTGTCGCACTTGGAAATCCTGGTGTTGCTGATTGCGTAAAAGTACTTCGCGTCGACTGCAACTCCCTGGCTGGCCTTGAGTGGCATGGTTTTCACAATCACATTCCGGAGGGCAGGGGAAGGATGCACATCTTCTCCTTGTGCAAAACAGGGAAGAGCAAGCAGGAAGAGCAGAAATACGGGAGGGAAATAAGGATTCGGAAGATGGCTTGGAACGGTTCTTTCAAGTCGTGGTTTCATGGAGCGTGGTATAGCGAAAGATCCAGCCTCTGTCAAATTTGCCCAGAGGCCGGAGTCTGTAGAAGCCGGGATCACCGAGAATCGGCCAGGAGGAACCAGTTTCTTTGCGGCTCGGCGGGTCTTGAGCGAACGAAAAGAGCGGGCGTGAGTACGATACAGGTGAACATATCGCCCTTCGGGCGGGCTTTTCCGGATTCGCGCACCAGTGCAATCGGCCGTAGGATGAGGCTCCGCCTCGTCTTGTGCCGCACGGAAGTCGAAGCGGAGTTATCCGGATCAGCATTCGCCAACCAAACTTGAACCGCACGGCGGGGATGCTAATTGATCACCGTTTGGCTTTTCATAATGCCTATTCTTCAACGAACTGATTTATCCACAGTTATTCACATTTCAATCAACAATCACTACGTCGCATAATCCTATAAAAATCAGTTAAGCCGTCTGTCCTTTTGTAACCTTTTGCCATCCAGCACATAGCGACTTTTTATGGTTTAACCCATTGGGTTAAGACAGGAACGGACCTATGCTCATGCGCCATCGTATCAGTAACCACACCAAAAGGAGACGACATGAACATCGGTACCGACATGCAACCTACCCACTCCCGCCCCTTGCTTCAAGGCCGCATCTGCACGGATGCGGGAACCCTCCATTGGGACTATGCGACGCAGACCCCCGTCACCCTGCATGGCCACCTGCCTTTCTTCGCCCAGTTTCTTTCCTCGGGGAACCTGCTCTCGGACTGGCTTGCGGACTGCCCGCTCGCGTATTCGAGCAACAACGCCCCGAAAGTGGCCGATGTAATGGGCACGGCGGTGGTCTCGGTCTTGAGCGGCCATTCGCGCTACTGCCACGCGGCAGCACTTTACGGCGACACAGTCGCCGCGCAGATGCTAGGCATCGGGCGGATCGTCTCCCACGACTCCCTTTCACGCGGACTCAAGAAGATGGACGAAAGCAAGGCACTCGACTGGTTGCAAAAACATCTGCTCACCAAGATCGAGCCGCTACTTCAGCATGCCTATGTACTCGACATCGACTCCACCGTCAAACCGGTGTATGGATCGCAGGAAGGTGCCGAGATCGGCTACAACCCCCGCAAGCCCGGACGACCCTCCTACTGCTACCACGCCTACATGGTCGGAACCGCCCGCCTCTTTGCCGGCGTGGATGTGCTACCGGGTAACCAGACCGCAGGATGCCATTCCCATCCGGGACTCTTCCGCATCCTCGATAGCCTGCCACAGCGTCTGAGACCCTCCTTCGTGCGCGGCGACATCGCCTTTGGCAATGAAGGCACCATGGCCGGGAACGAAGAACGCGGCATCGACTTCCTCTTCAAGATCCGGCAGAGCCAAAACGTGAAAAGGCTCATCAAAAACCTGAACCGGCCAGGAACCGACTGGATCGATGCCGGAGCCGGTTGGAAGGGAACCGAAAGCACCCTGAAGCTACAAGGGTGGAGCCGGAGCCGCCGGGTCGTCGTGCTCCGCCGCCCAAAGCAACGCAACGACCATGTGCCCGCTGCGCTCAGGCAGCCCGGCCTCCAGGACGAGTTCGGCTTCGTGGAGGAAAGCAGTGCCCCCGAATACGAATGGGCCGTACTCGTCACCAGCCTTTCGTGCGAGCTGCGCACCCTTGCCCAGCTCTACCGTGACCGGGGCGACTGCGAAAACATGTTCGACGAGCTCAAGAACCAATGGGGCTGGGGCGGCTTCACCACGCACAAGATGAAACCCACCAAGCTCATGGCTGGCATCATCGCGCTTGTCTACAACTGGTGGAATATCTTCTGCCGTCTCGCCGAACCCGAAGAGCACATGGAGGCCATCACCTCGCGACCGATGCTCCAGAACCTCGTCGGCTGCCTAGTTCGATCCGGTGGCAAGCGGCTCATCCACCTGAGCATGGCCGGACGCGATGCCGAGAAAGTGGGCGAAATCCTCAAGGAAACATCGACCTTCCTGGAAGGGATACTAACTGCGACGCAGTTGAAGCCGGA
>WFRA01000180.1 GCA_015486775.1 Kiritimatiellales bacterium
ATCCGGCGTTACGGATGCGCATTGCGGAAAACAGCGTGCGGGTGGCCGGCTGGCTGGAGGCCGCTCGGCACGGCGAAATGGATTATCTCGAGCGGATGCTTGCGGAAAAATCCAACCCTTGGAAAACCTTCCCTTTCGCGAAGTCGGTGATCGTGCTGGCCTTTGGCAATCGTTGGGGCGATCCCGGCGCGAGCCACCCATTTCCGGTTCCCGGAAAGGATGCGCTGGTGGGCTATGTTTCGGCCTATGCGCGGGGAACCGACTACCACCGCGTCGGCCAAGCTATGCTGGCGGAGGTGGCGGTGTGGCTGGGCGACGGCATCCAATCCGAAATCGCCGTCGATACAAAACCGGTCTACGAGCGGCTGTTTGCGGGCGTTGGCGGGCTGGGGGAGCTGGGCGGAAACAACCTGCTCCGTGTGCCGGAAAGAAACACGCGCGTGTTTATCGGCTGCCTGTTTGTCGATGCCGAATTGCCGGAGGTGGTTCCCGCCAGCAAGCTTCCTTTTGCGTGCGATACCTGCCGGGCCTGCATTGCAAATTGCCCCACCGGGGCGATCGGCTGGGGCAGGCCGATCGACGCCCGCAAGTGTATCAGCTATCTGACCATCGAAAAGCGCGGTGTGCTGGATCAGGAGGAGGAAGCGTGGCTGGGCGACTGGCTTTTTGGATGCGACAATTGCACCACGGCCTGCCCCCCGCGCGACACGGTCGATACACGCATTCCGGTCGATCTCGAATGGCTTCTCAAAAGCCCGGCGGCGGAGATCCGCCGCACCATAAAGGGCAGCGCCGTTGCCTACGCCGGAACGACCCAGCTACGCAAAAACGCTGTGGTTGTCCTGAAAAACAGGGGAACGCCCCGTGCGCGCGAGCTGCTGGCCTGGGTGCGCGAAAACACGGGGAGCGATTTGGTCCGCCGGCAGATCGACCGGGGATGATGCGCTATAAGCCCCCATCATCTCAGCTTGAGCTGCGCCAGGCACTTCTTGAAGTCGGGGGGCAGGGGCGCCAGCACGCGGATGGTCTCTCTGGTCTTGGGATGGGGAAAGATCAGGCGGTAGGCGTGGAGCATCTGGCGCGGCTGCACGAGCGATAGCTCGATGCCGGAACCGGCATATTTTTTGTCGCCCAGCACGGGATAGCGCTTGTTGGCCAAATGGCGGCGGATCTGGTGGGTGCGGCCGGTTTCGATCCGTAGTTCCAGATAGCTTGCCTGCTTGCCTGAATCGAGCGTCTTCACCAGCGTGGTCGACATAAACCCTGCGATGTCGGTGCGGATCTCCGTCCACTTCCGGGGGAACGAACCGACGGTGATGGCGCGGTAGATTTTCATGATGTCGCGCCCCTTGAACATCGGGATCATGGCCGCCTTCGCCTTTTCGCCTTTGGCAAAGATTACGCAACCGGAGGTTTCTTTATCCAGCCGGTGTACGGCGCAGATATTTTTGTTTTTCTCCTGCTTCTGAAGTCGCGCTTCGACGCTGTCGTCCGAGGCGTTGGTCAGCAGAAAGGCCGGTTTGTTGACGATCAGGTAGTCGGCATCCTGCCAGAGCACCTTGATCTTGTTGGGGATTGTGGGGGCATGCTCCTCGATCAGGATTTCGATCAGGTCGTCCTCCTTCACCAGATGGTTTTTCATCCAGATGCGTCGGCCATTGACTAACACCTGTTTTGCATCCAGCGCGGCCTGCGCCTTCTTTTTCGAGATGCCCAGCTCCGTGGCGATGATCTCGAAGAGCCGAGTGCCCTCTTGCTTGTATTTTACGGTAAAGCCTTGCCTGGTCATAATCGGGTTCCTAATGGGGTTGAAGGTCGCGGAGTCTATAGATCGATGGAAAGTAGCGCAAGCGTCCCGCTTGCCTCTCTTGCATCAAGGCAAGCGACCGACCAACTTCACCACTCGGTAGAGTTCGGTGGCGCCCCACGCTTGCGCGCCGCAGCCGCGCTGGGTGTGCGGGGCATCGCCGTCGATCACCTCCGGCGTGTGCCGCAGGCAGCCGTTGTTGATCACTTCCGAGGCGCTGCCTAGCAGGGCGAGGGCGGTCTCTTTTGCGGACTCGCCATGAACCAGAACGAGCGCTTCGGCATAGGAGGGGAAAGGCCAGGTCCAAGCGGTGCCGTTGTGGTAGGCCGGCTTGCGGCGCGTATCCTCGTCGCCGGTATATTGCCCCCAGTAGGGATGTCGCGGGTCATTGAGCAACTGGCCGTTGTTATAAACGGGGGCGGGGCGGCGCACGGGCCGATCGGCCAGGCTGCGGATCGCTCCGGGAATCAAAAGTTGCTCGCAGGCTTCGATAATCTTTTTGCAGAGGTTGGAATCGGTTACCGCCCCCAGGGTGATGGTAAAGAGCTGGTTGGAGCGCAGGGCATCGTCCAGTTCTGCATCGCGGGCGGAGGTTCCGGGCTCCGCTGCGAGGCAGTCGGCGAGGTAGGTGCAATCCTCCGCTTCAACAATAAAGAGTTCAGCAATCGATTGCCGAACCTCGGCGGCCAGCGATTCCCATTTGGAATCGGAATCAATCTGGGAAAGCATGTTGAGGGCATAGAACCAGAGTGCTTGGATCTCGATGGGATATCCCTGGCGCGGGGTTCCCGCCGGATAGTTGGTGTCCATCCAGGTAAAGTGTGGGGGGCTGAAGATCAGCCCCGAGTCTGGATCGAAGGCAATTCCGTTTTCGGTGCCGCCGATCAGCCCGTTGGCCAGCGAAACAAGCACCTCCTTGAGGGTGCGTCCGCCGCAGTCGGCTTCCAAGAGTTGGAAGTGGCCTTGCGCCTTCATCAACTCGTCGCAACCTACGAAGAACCAGAGCGGGGCGTCGGAGGTTTCGCGATTGTTGTCGTCGTTGCCCCGGATCATGTTTGGAATCGTCCCGCCCCTTTCAAACTTGGCGAACTGCAACAAAATATTTTGCGCCTCCTCCAGCAGCCCGGCGGCAATAATGCCCCGCAGGCAGATCAATGTGTCGCGCCCCCAATCCAAAAACCACGGATACCCCGCAATCACCGTCTGGAACGCGTCGCGCTTCACGATAAATTGCTTCATCGAAATCGCCATCGCATCGGCAATCCCTTGATTAGGGGTCAGATTAGGGGTCAGTCCGATATTTTGATATTTTTTTATAGAATGTGAAAATATCGGACTGACCCCTATGGCGGCTTCTAGCTCGGCGGTGGTGCCGCCGGAGAGGGCGATGTCGAAATAGCCGGGGCTGAAGAGATCGGAGGAGCCGTCGATGCCGCGGGCTTGGTCGACGGGATGCTCGACCATGTAGTACCACTCGGGTTCGGTGTGGAACGTTCCGCCCGGAAGCTGGATCTGGAGTTTCCGATCGTTGGAAGGAGCGAAGGTGAAGCCGTCTTCCAAAGGTTGGATGGTGCCGGGCCACTGCGCTTCGGGGCCGGCGAAGGCTTTGGTGATTTCGTGGTTGCAACGGTCTTCGATGTCGGGGCGCAGGATGAGTTTGACGGGGATGTCGTCGTCGAGGTGTTCCGGATTGTCGCCGTTGGCTAGGCGGGAAAAGGCGAGGCGGATGGCGTTGGAATCGGGGTGCATTTGCAGGGCGGCCTGGAGCGGGATCAGCTTGCCTTCGCCGACGGGCACGGCAAATTCCCAGATCACGGCACCATCGTCGGTCACGGAGAAGCGGGTTTGGCAGTGGAGGGTGAGCTCGTTGGAATAGTCGCGGCAGACGACCCAGGCCCGGCAGCGGGTAAACATCGTGTGGCGGTCGACGGGGACGGCGGGGTCGAGGTTGGCGCAGAGCAGTCCGTCGTATTTGCTGCGCAGCTCCGCCCAGCCGATGCGTACCTGTGCTAACGCGCCGTGGTGGTTGGTGCAGACGGCGTAGCGGTTGGGGTCGTGGATTTCTCCGGCTTGGCAGGAGGTGATGGCTTTTGCGTCGTTTCCCTTGCAGAGTTGCAGGATGGGCGACTCGGAATGCTGGATAGCCTTGGGTTCAAATACCGTGAGTTTGAGCGATAGGTGCTGGTGCTGCTTGGGGGTTTCCAAGGGTTGGAAAAGGGCGAAGGAATTTTTGTTCGGTTGCTGGAACGACTCTTCGCAAGCAATCGTTGCTCGGCTTTCGTCGCATAATTCAGCAATAAAGGCGCAGTGCGATTGAACGAGCAGGAGGTGCCCGGGGGGTAGCATCACGGAGCGGCGGGTGTCGCGCGGCCATTGCCAGGTCGTAACGATGGGGGTGCCATTCGCTAGCTCTTCGCAGAACGCATAGGGGTCAGTCCGATATTCTAATATTTTTTTGGGCCTGTCTTGGAATATTAAAATATCGGACTGACCCCTAATGGAGGAGACTATGTCCATGGCTTTGGCGCGGAGGAGTTGTTCTTTGCTTTTTTTCGAACCTTGGAAGGGGGATTCGAGGGTTTGGTGGATGCGGTCGAGCCAGTCGGGGCGGTCGGTGAGGCAGAGGACTTCGCCGGGTTGTAGGGGATAGGTGTTTTCGACGTGGTTGACGGGGGAGCCGGTGAGCAGGTCGGTTTTGAATGCGCTGAAGTCGCCGTGCCAGCGGACGATGCTTTCGATGGAGTCGCTGAAGTTGGTGAGTAGCAGGAGGCGGTGCTTTCCGGAGGCGTCGGTGCGTTCGATGGCGGCGGAGTTGTGGTGGCCGTTGGTGACGATCCGTACGGTGGCACCAGGGTGGAAGGTGGGGTGGATTTCGAGGATGGCGTGGATGCGGCGAATCCAGTCGATCTGGTTTTTTTCGGCACCCCAGTTGAGCGAGTGGGCGTTGTGAACGTCGATTTGCTTTTTGGCGAACCATTCGACGCCGTTGGAGAAGCCGGAAGCGCCGTTGTGGGAGGTGAGGGCACAGAAGGCGGTGCGCAGGCGGGCGAAGGCGGGGGAGATGGCGGCGAGTCGCGCGTTGTCGTGGGTTTCGGAAAAGTGGATGAGGTTGCCTTTGGTTTCGGAGACGCGGATGGATTCGGGGAGGTAGGCGTCGATTTGTTCCTGGTTGTGGTTTTGGAAGATTTCGGAGTAGGCCCAGTTCATGCCGGAGTCGGCGAGCAGGCGTTCGGTGACGTGCTTGTGGCCGCCGAGGCCTTCGAGCATGAAGATGGTGTCGGGATATTCCATGCGTACTTTGGCGATGATGTATTCCCAGGTTTCGAAGGGGACTTTGTAGCCGGCGTCGCAGCGGAAGCCGTCGACGCCTCTGCGGCACCAGAAAAGGAAGACGTTGGCCATGTATTGCCAGAGGCCGCGGTGGGCATAGTCGAGTTCGGAGAGGTCGGCCCATTCGACGCCCCATGCGCCGGGCGAGATAAAGGAGCCGTCGGGGTTGCGACGGAACCATTCGGGATGTTCGATCTGCAGGCGGGAGGCCCAGCCGGTGTGGTTGATGGGTATGTCGAGGTAGAGACGGGCGTTGCGACGGTGGGTTTCGTCGACGAGTTCCTGGAACTGGTCGAGCGGGGTGGTCTGCTTGTCGAATTCGGCGAGGGCGGGGTCGACATCGAGCAGATCCATGACGGCGAAGGGGCTGCCGAAGCGGCCCATGCGGGCGTAGGTGGTGGGGGTGGGGTGGATCGGCAGGAGCTGGATGATCTTGCAGCGCAGGGTTCCGACGATAAAGTCGAGTTCCTTGACGAGGTCGCGGAATTTTCCAGACCTTGGAATAACGGCATAGCCGGATTGGTCTAGTTGCTGGACTGCGGGTTCGTC
>WFRA01000181.1 GCA_015486775.1 Kiritimatiellales bacterium
CGATTGCATTGGTGTGCGAACCGGGGGGTGGGGCGGACTTTCCAGTCTGCCCTTTGCACAGGCTGTAAACCCTGCGCCACAGAAAGGATCGACACCACGCACCTAGCCTGCCTGCGCACCCCGTTTGCCTCCGGTGTCTTGCCCTATCAACAAACAACCATGAACGAAACAACTACCTCTTGCAAAACCAAGGGTTTTGCAAGAGTCCCAGTGGCTGGAAGTTTCTACCAGTTTTCGCCGAGCACCTCGAAGTAGGCCTGCGGGTGGGCGCAGGCGGGGCACATGCCGGGCGCCTCTTCAGCTTCGTGGATATAGCCGCAGTTGCGGCAGCGCCAAACCACTTTGCCATCCTTCTTGAAGACCTTGCCTTCGTTCAGGTTTTTGAGCAGGTCGCGGTAGCGCTTTTCGTGCTGCTTCTCGGCAACGGAAATCTTGTCGATCACTGCGGCGATGGCGGTGAATCCCTCCTCGCGAGCGGTGGCGGCAAAGGCGGGATAGAGTTCGGACCACTCCTCGTTTTCGCCCCCGGCGGCGGCTTCAAGATTCTCGGCGGTGGTACCGATGGTTCCGGCGGGGAAAGTGGCGGTGATCTCCACCTCGCCACCTTCGAGGAATTTAAAGAAGCGCTCGGCGTGCTCCTTTTCCTGGTCGGCGGTTTCCGCAAAGATGTCGGCAATCTGCACGAGCCCCTCCTTCCTGGCCTTGCTGGCAAAGTAGGTGTAGCGGTTGCGGGCCTGCGACTCACCCGCAAAGGCTTTGAGCAGGTTCTTTTCGGTTTCGGTTCCTTTGATGTCTGGCATGGTGTCTCTCCTGTTGGTTAGTTGTTTTTGCAGTTATGGCAGATGCCGCGAACCTGCACGTGCAGGGATTCCGCGCTGCCGAGATTTTCGATCCCCTCCGGCAGGGAGGGGGCTTGGTCGAGATAGAAGTCCGCAATGCTCCCGCAGCGGGTGCAGACAAAGTGGTGGTGGCAATCCGGGTTGGCATCGTAGCGCGCGCGCCCGGCCATGGTTTCGACGCGGTCGACCAGCCCCATCTCCTCCAGCGAGGCAAGGGTGCGGTAGACTGTGTCGTGCGAGATGGTCGGCATCTTTTCGCGCACTCGTTTGAAGATGGTTTCGGCATCGGGGTGTTCGTTGCTTTGCGCCACCTCGCGGAAGATTTCCAGCCGCTGGTGCGTCATCCGCATGCCGGTGTTGCGGCAGGCGAGCCGGAGGCGTTCGAGCCGCTGTTCAACTTCGGATGGGGCGACGGGTTTCATGCGTGTTCGATATCCGTGTGGTTCGAGATTTCGGAGTTGGTGGTGAACAGGTCGGTGCGGTCCAGCCCGTGCACATCGTTGTGCCCGGTGAGCCGGGCAAAGGTTTTCAGCTCTTCGGTGCAGACGCGCAGATAGTTGGCGAGGCGCTCAGCCGACTTTTCCACATCGAGCCGTTTCCGAAGTTTGGAATCCTGCGCCGTGATCCCGACCGGGCAACGCCCGGTGTTGCACATGCGGTATTGCTGGCAACCGATCGCCATCATGGCCGCACTGGCGATGGCCACCGCGTCCGCGCCCATCGCCAGCGCCTTGGCAAAGTCGGAGGAGACGCGCAGTCCGCCGGTAACGACCAGCGCCACGCCGTCGGCATTGTGCGCATCGAGAAACCTGCGGGCGCGGTGCAGGGCATAGAGGGTCGGAACCGAAGTGGCGGCCTTGACAAACTTGGGTGCGGAGCCGGTGCCCCCGGCGCGGCCGTCGAGGGTGATAAAATCCGGCTTGGCTGCCAGCGCCACCTCCAGATCCGCCTCGATATGTCCCGCCGCCAGCTTGATGCCGATGGGGCGGCCGCCGGAAACCTCGCGCAGCCAGGCCACCTTGGCTTTCAGATCTTCCAAGGATTGGATATCGGGAAACGTGGAGGGGCTGTGGATCTCCTCGCCCGCAACGCGACCGCGCACGGCGGCGATTTCGTCGGTCACCTTGTCGCCGGGCAGATGGCCGCCCATGCCTGGCTTGGCCGACTGGCCGATCTTGATTTCGATGGCATCGGCGTTGCGGAGGTTTTCCTCGTTCACGCTGTATTGGTTGGGCACATATTCAAAAATATATTTGTGCGCCAGCGTGCGGCTCCCGGGCAGGATGCCGCCCTCGCCGGAGCAGATGCCCGCGCCGACCTGTGCGCTCCCCTTCGCCAGCGCCATCTTGGCCTCCTTCGAAAGGGCGCCGTACGACATGTGCGAAACCATGATCGGCGTCTCCAGCACCATCGGCCTGGCCGCATTTTTTCCAAGGATTGTACGGGTTGAAACCTCGGCATCGTGCGCCAGCGGCAGGCGGGCAAGCTGGGCGCCCTTGATCAAAATATCGTCCCACGAAACCACGGGAAGCGGGGTGCGCATCGGTTCGTCGATCGACTGGCCGGATCGCGCCATTTCGTGGATATCCCTCATCCACGATTCCAGCTCGTCGCCGGAACGCGCCCAGGTTTGCAGATATTCGCCCTCCGGCGCTTCCTCCGTGGCGGCGGCCGCCTGGCCCTTGGCTTTGTAGAGTGCCTTGGCCGCGCCGCAGACGGGGCAGAGCCATGCGCCATCGACCTCGCTCCACGCGACGCCCTCGGCATTCTCGTCGTATTCAAACCCGCAAACCGTGCAAACATAAATAGCCATGGCATTCTCTAGATAGGAATTGTTCTTATATAGGAACTATTGGGAATGTCAAACCCATAAATCCATTTCATTTATCCAGGGATTGGAAAAATATCCGTGGTGCGTACCGCTACCGGTTTATATTTTCAGGCTTTTGACCATTTCCCGCACCGCCCTTTGCATGGTTTCCGTCCCCTCCTTCACGGCAAACCCTTCGATCCAGTAGGCGTCCTTCAATTCTCCCAGGATAAGATAGCCCTCATAGACGATGGGCTCGGCATGTTTATTGAAATAGGGTCTCCAGTTGCCCCGGATGTGGAATGCCCGATGCCCACCAATGGTGATGAGTTCGTGAAAGGCATCGGTATTGTTCATCTTGACCAGTTTGTCGTTTAGATGGCTTCGCAGAAAATAGTCTTTTTCCACACCTGTAAACGTGGAGAATGGCGAGGAAAGTTCATACGTGTCGGAGATAAAGATGATGTATGACTCGTCATCCGCGCTCTCCAGCAAAAAACGTTCATGGTAGGCCACTGCGAGATTCGCCGTATATTGTTTTTCATCATTAAAGACCGCACGTCGGTTGGCCGCCTTCTTGGATAAATCGGAAGGATCCATTGTGGAGGGGTCGAACACTGTGTAGCTTGTTGGAACTTCGACCGAATACCCATTCCAGCCAATGGAAGGGTTTTGGATCGACCCCGAAGCCACCGTTCCCGCCTCGTAACCCGTCATGCAGCCCGACATCAAGCCTGTCGCGGCGACAGAAACGATGCACCGTAAAAGGTGGGAAAACAATTTTCCAAACATAACTTTATGCTTCATTTAATTTCCTCCATTTTTTTTAAAGTCAACCCTGTTGCACCCACCGAATTCGGTTGCATTCTCCCAACCCGGCGGAGCCGGAACCAAATTTAACAGAAGGTCGCAAAGATCGCGAAGCAAGGAACTCCTTCTCCTTGCGGGCTTTGCGATCTTGGTGTAAAAAATCCTGTGCAAACATGATCGAATTTGAAAAGTAAGGTACTATAAGAGGAGCGGAAAATATTAATGTACCACTAGAGAATATAATCGAAGAGAACGCAGACGCGAAGTGAGGCTGGCGCGGAGCGACGGCAGCGAAGCGGCAATTACGCAGAACAAAATAATTCCGTGCTGTAGGTTCGCATTCTGCGACTTTCTGCGTGTTCTGCGGTTCATCTTTGTTTATCAGCGGTACAATGAGAAGTTCTAGTCCCCTAAAATGCAGTTGAACCGCCCCACCGCGCGGTAGCATTTCCGAGATCAGACCAGCAGTCCCGGCACACCCAGAAGAGGCACAGGGGGTGCAGTCCTACGCGACCGTACCTTCGAATTCGCCCATGACCCGGAACTTGTTGTAGCGGTCGTTCACGATCTCCTCGGGAGAGAGGGCGGATAGTTCGTCGAGGTGCTTGAGCAGGACGGCCTTGAGGTTTTCCGCAGCCTGGGCGTGGTCGGTGTGCGCGCCGCCCTTGGGCTCGGGGATCACTTCGTCGGCCAGATTGAGCCCGAGCAGGTCGGAGCCGGTGATTTTGAGCGCCTCGGCGGCCTTGTCGGAATAGGCGCGATCCTTCCAGAGAATGGCGGCGCAGCCTTCCGGCGAGATGACGGAATAGTAGGCGTGCTCCATGATCAGGATGCGGTTGCCGATGCCAATGCCCAGAGCGCCTCCGCTCCCGCCTTCGCCAATAATGATGCAGATAATCGGCACCTTGATGTTGAAGCTTTCGCGCAGGTTGACGGCGATGGCCTCGGCGATGTGGCGCTCTTCGGATTCCAGGCCGGCGTAGGCACCCTTGGTGTCGATGAGGGTGACGATCGGCACGCCGAACTTGTCGGCGAGCTTCATCAGGCGCAATGCCTTGCGGTAGCCCTCGGGATGGGCGCAGCCAAAGTTGCGCTCGACGTTCGATTTGGTGTCGCGCCCCTTCTGGGTGCCGAGGATCATCACCTTGCGGCCGTCGATCCGGGCAAACCCGCCGACAATGGCGCGGTCGTCGCGGTGGATGCGGTCGCCGTGGATCTCGACAAAGTCGGTGGTCATGGCGTCGATGTAGTCGAGGGTATAGGGGCGGTCGGGGTGGCGGGCCACCTGCACCTTTTGCCAGGCCGTGAGATTGGCATAGATGCTCGAGCGGGTCTGCTCGATCTTCTCCGTCATGTTCTTGATTTCGTGGGAAACATCGATGTCCTGCTCCTGGCTGAAGGCTTCCAGCTCCCGGAGCTTGGTTTCCAACTCGGCGATCGGGGTTTCGAATGGAAGAAGGCTGACCTGTGCGCTCATTGCAAACTCCTTTGGAATCGGTGGATTATTCGCTGATTATAACGGATGTTTTCCGGGGAACCAGATCAAATAGCTCCTCGACGTCTTCGTTCAGCATGCGGATGCAGCCGGCGCTCGACTGCTTGCCGATGCTGTCGCGCTCCCAGGTGCCGTGGATTCCGAACCCGGTCAGTTCCGGATGATCCGTGGATTTAATGGCCATCCAGCGGGAGCCGAGGACGTTTTCGGGGTCGCCGTATTCGATCCGGCGGTTATCGGAGGGGCGGGTCCACGGCGGCTCGATGATCTTGTCGACGATGGTGAACTCGACGGCGGGGGTTTTCCCGAATTTTCCGGTGCCGACGCGGTAGCGCTTGAAGATCTGGTCGCCGAGCATCAGGTCGAGCGTGTTGCGGCTTTTGGAAACCCGGATGGAAAAGTTTCCGTCGAACACCAGCAGGCGGTCGCCGAGGCGGATGGTGTCCGACTGCATGCCGTTCATGCTCTTGAGTAGCGCAACAGTGGTGTTGAATTTCCTGGCGATCTTCTGGAGATAGTCGCCGGACTCGATCACATAGTATTCCTTACCCGGCATCATCAGCGACGACTTGAGCAGTTTCATGTTGACCTTCCCGAGCATCTCGATGGCCTCGGGATCCGGCTGGGTGGCCACCAGGTTGTCGAGGGTGGCC
>WFRA01000182.1 GCA_015486775.1 Kiritimatiellales bacterium
ACATCGAAGAGGACGGCACCGTCAATATCTTCGCAGTCGATGCCGAGGCGATGGATGCCGCGGTTCGCGGGGTTAACGCCTGCACGGCGGAGATCGAGATCGGAACCACTTACGAAGGCAAGGTCATCACCGTGAAGGACTTTGGCGCCTTTGTGGAGTGCATGCCGGGCAAGGAAGGCCTAGTCCACATCTCCGAGATGGCCAACGAGCGGATCGACAGCGTCGATTCCATCTGCAAGGCTGGCGATGCCATGCGCGTGAAGTGCATCGACATCGACAACCAGGGTCGCGTCCGCCTCAGCCGCAAGGCGGTGCTCAACGACGAGGCCGCTGCCGCCGAGTAGGGTGTTTCCAAAGCTTGGAAACAAAGAAAAGGGCGTTCCGCAGGGAGCGCCTTTTTTTCATTCCCGCCACGAGGAATTCCGAATAGGATGCGTGCATGAGGATTACAAGCGGGGTTTTGAAAAACCGGCGGTTCAACGTTCCGAAAGAAGAGGTGCGGCCGACGATGGAGTCGGTGCGCGAGGCCGTATTCTCGGCGCTGGGCGGAAGCTGCGAAGGGCTGAAGGTACTCGACCTGTTTGCCGGATCGGGGGCGCTGGGGCTGGAGGCGTGGAGCCGGGGCGCGGAATCGGTCACCTTTGTAGAGAAAAATTCCAGTGTCTGGAAGAATCTCCGGGAAAATATCCAGCGGTTGGAAGCTCCGGGTCTGGGCGGAACCCGGTGCATCAAGGCGGATGCCGTCCGGTGGCTGGAGCGCTCCGGCGAGCGGTTCGACCTGGTTCTGGCCGATCCGCCCTACGACCTCCCCAACGCCCTGCAAGAGACCCTCGGCGGCATTGCCGGGCATTCGGTTTTGACAGATGGCGGACGGGTGGTGTACGAGTTGCGTTCAAAGGGCGGTTTCGAGATTCCCGAGGAGTGGGAAATCCTGCGCGACAAGACATATGGAAAAACGCGCGTCCTGATGCTTCAACCCAACAGAAAGGATAGGCCATGAACAAGGCGGCAGTGTGCGCGGGAACCTTCGACCCCATCACCATGGGGCATCTGGATGTGATTGAGCGGGCATCGCGCATTTTCCCGCGCGTGGTGATCGGCGTGGCGACCAACCCCGGAAAGAATCCCCTCTTCAGCCTCGAAGAGCGCATTGAGCTGGTGGTTCGGTCCACCGCCCATCTGGAGGGAATCGAGGTCGACAGCTTCGACGGCCTGCTGGTCGATTTTTCCGAATCGAAGAACGTGCATGTGATCGTCCGCGGATTGCGCGCCTTTTCCGACTTCGAATACGAGTTCCAGATGGCGCTGACCAACCGGAAACTCAAGCCCGCGATCGAAACCCTCTTCCTGATGCCGAAGCAGGACTACAGCTATGTCAGCTCCAGCAACGTCCGCGAGGTGGCCCTGCTCGGCGGCGACACCAGCAGCTTTGTTCCCCGGCCGGTGCAGAGCGCCCTCGAAGCCAAATTCGGCGGTTTCCAGGGATTGGAAATTCCCGAAGAAGCCGGTTGATTTCCGGAAACGGAGCGTGTAGCTTTCCCGCTCGCTCAAACCAAACCGGAGAGGTGTCTGAGTGGTTTAAAGAGCACGCTTGGAAAGCGTGTGTGCGCTTAACGGTGTACCGAGGGTTCGAATCCCTCCCTCTCCGCCATTCCTTTTCCCGCAAATCTTCACCTTCTCCGCATCCAGCCGGGCTTGGGCTTTTTTTCGGAGAGGAGGTGTTCGAGCTTGCGCTTGAAACCGTCCTTTGCGGCGAGGCCTTGTTTATAGATGGCTTCGGCCTTATGGAAGTCGAGCATTTCGATGTCCATGAGCGGGGGTTGGATATAGATGTCGACGGGGTGGTGCTTGAGCTTTTCCTGTGCCATGGCGTCCATCATGACCTGATAGGTGTGGCCGATGGCTTCGATGGGCGAGGGTGGCTTGTCGGCGGGGGTGGAGCGCTCGCCCATGATGTCGACGGCGATCCGGATATCGCATCTGGGATCGAGCAGGTCGTGGGGAACATTGTTCACCAGCCCGCCATCGACGAGCACCCGGCCGTCGATGACGACGGGGGTGAAGATGTAGGGAATGGCCATGCTGGCGCGGATGGCGGGTAGCAGTTCCCCGGAGTCGAAGACGACCTGTTTGCGGTTCCAGAAGTCGGTGGCCACGGCCTTGAGCGGGATTTCCAGCTCCTGGAAGCTGGAGACCTGCATCTGCTCGTAGAGAAAGCCGAGGAATTTCTCGCCCTTGATCAATCCCTTCGGCTTGAGGCTGAAGTGAGGGTCGATCAGGGAGAGCGCCTTGAAGGCATCCTTGCTACGGATGATCTCCTTGAACGAGGCGTTGCGCGGAGCAATCAGCTGTTCGATCATTTCGACGATCTCCGCCGCCGAGTGGCCGGATGCGTAGAGGGCGCCGAGGATGGCACCAATGCTCGTTCCGGTGATGCAGCAGGGCTTGATGCCCAGCTCGTCGAATACTTCCAGCACAGGGATGTGCGCAAATCCGCGCGCCCCGCCGCCGCCAAGAGTGAGTCCGATTTTTTTCATATTAGTGTCCTTTGATGGCGGATTTGATTTCGCGCAGCTCGGGGGCGCGGAAGAGGAGAGTGAGCAGCAGGTAGGTGGCTCCGCCGGTGCCGATGGCGGCGGCGAGGGTGGCGATCTGGGCGATTTTTGAGGGGAGGTGGTTTCCAAGGATTGGAAGCAGGAGCCAGGCCACGGCCCAGGCGGCCGCCGCCATGGCGACCCCGGCAAGCAGGCAGCGGAGGAAGCTGCCGGCAATTTCCAGCCATTGGAGGTTTTTGACGCGGCGGGTGAGGATGGTGCCGAGCGCGAACATGCCGGCGGCTTCGGCGAGCACGGTGGAGAAGGCCATGCCAGCGTGTTTCCAGTAGGTCGGCAACGTGAGGATGAAGGCGATGTTCATGACGAGGTTGAGGGCAACGGTGTAGATGCCGATTTTGACGGGTGTGCGGGTGTCTTGCATGGCGTAGAAGGCGGGGACAAAAACCTTGGCGGCGCTGAAGACGACGAGACCGGGGGCGTAGAGCCGCAGGGCGCGGGCGCTGAGCAGGGTGGAGCGGGCATCGAAACTTCCGCCCCATTCGAAGAGCGCTTGGAGGATGGCGGGCGCGAGGACAAAGAGGCCGAGCGCGGCGGGTACCATGATGAAGATGAGGTGCCGCAGGGAGTGGACGATGGTTTCGCGCATGGATTCGGCGTCTTCCTCGACGGCGTGGGCGGAGAAGGTGGGTAGCAGAACGGTGGCCATGGCGGTGGCGATCACGCCGAGGGGAAAGTAGATCAGCCGCTCGCTGTAGAAGAGCGCGGCGGGTGCCCATCCGCCGATCCAGAGGGCGAGCAGGCGGTCGATGAGCACGTTGAACTGGGTAACGGCCATGCCGAGCGCGGCGGGGCCCATGAGCATGAGCATCTGCCGGATGCGCGGGTCGTTCCAGCGGCTGGAAAAGCGGAAGGGGCAACCAAAGCGCTTGAGGGCGGGCAGCTGGATGGCGACCTGCGCAATGCCGGCAACCAGCACAGCCCAGGCGAGGACGTGGGCGCGGGCGCAGGGGGCGTTTCCAATGATTGGAAAACCCGCGACCATGGCGACGATCAGGATCAGGTTGAGCAGGCAGGGGGCGAAGGCCGAGGTGGCGAAATGCTTGTAGGAGTTGAGCACGGCCATGGCGAGCGCCGCCATGCAGATGAAGAGCACATAGGGGAACATGATGCGCGCGAGCGAAAAGGTGGTGGTCCATTTTTCGGAGAGGCCGGGAATGTGCAGGCCGACCGAAAAGAGCAGGATGCCGACGATGGAGATGGCGGTGAGCAGGGCGGCGGCCAGCGTGACGACCCGGGAGACCATCTTCCACGCGGCCTTGTCGCCCTCCTGCGTGCGGGTTTCGATCAACACGGGAATGAAGGCGGCCGAGAGCGCGCCCTCGCCAAAGAGCCGGCGGAAGAGGTTGGGAATGGTGAAGGCCACGAAAAAGGCGGAGGCGATCAGCGACGTGCCGAAATAGTAGGCGATCACGACATCGCGCACCATGCCCAGGCCGCGGCTGAGCAGCGTGAAGCTGCCCACCACCCCGGCCGACCGGATTGTTTTCCCGTGTTTCAACTACTCCCCTTGATTTGTTTGATTCGACCTCGAGAAAAGGATAAACATAGGCCATTCGAGCAGGCAGTTCAAAACAGAACGGAATCCTTTTATGACCGATCCAGGCAAAATCCTCATGGGCGACGGCGAGGCGATCCAGGCGTCCTACAAGCAGATGAACAACCAGCCAGTGGACTGGGATCTCTCCGGCCGCCCCGCGCAGCCGCTGCGAAGCAAACAGACCACGCTGGCAAAATCCGAGACCATTTCCGGCCCCGGCACCTTCATGGGCAAGGCGATGCGCACCATCACCTTCGCACCGACCCATCTGGAGGGCTGGTGGTTCGACCGCACCGACCTGCCCGGCTCCCTGCCGATCCGCGCCGCGATTTCCAATGTCTGGACAACCGGCCAGATCGTCAGCAACATTGTCCTGCGCAGCGGCAACCCGCACAACTATGTCCGCATGGTCGAGCATCTGGTGTCGCTCCGCATGGGCCTGGGGATCGACAACCTGCTGATCAAGGTCGACTCCGGCGACCCGCCCCTCTTCGAGCAGGGCAGTCTCGACGTGGTCGAGGCGTTGGAAAAATGCGGCACAACCGAGATCGACCGCCCGGTGAAATATGTGACGGTCAAGGAACCCGTGACGGCGGGGGGAAGCTACGGCGACTTCATCACCCTTGCGCCGCCGGACGATCCGGCGAATCCGCGGCTGCTCGTCGACTGCGCGGTCAACTTCCCGACGGCCATCGGGCAGCAGCGCATCGTCTTTCCCGTCGAACCCGAGCTGGTGAAGATGGCATCGGTCGCTCGCACCAACACCTCGCTTGGGAAGGTGGTCTACTGCGCCACCATCGGCAAGCTCTTCGCCGATATCCGCAACCTGGGCTACAACACCAAAAATGTTTCCATCGCCGGGAAAAAGCGCTACATCAACGAGCCGCGCCTCCCGCACGAAGGCAAGGCGCTCGAAGCCGCCTGGCACCGCGCCGTGCTCGACATGCTCGCCGCCATCGCCCTGATCCCCGACGGCCTGTTTGTCGGAAAAATAAAATCATACAAGGCCGGCCACCGCCTCGATTGCGAAATGATCAAACAACTATACCTGAACCGGGAGCTGGTTCCGCTGGAGAAGAAATCGTGAAAACAAAAATCGACCTCAAAGAGCTTGCTTCCCGCGAAAGCGAGCAGGTTGAATGGAAGAAAAATGTCGCCAATATCGAGGATGTAATTCGAACGGTCACCGCGTTTTCGAACGACTTCCAAAATATGGGAGGTGGTTATGTGGTGTGTGGTGCCGAAGAGACGAAAGACGAACATGGATTTCAAAAAGTCACCTATCCGGGGCTGACCTCTGGGCGGCTCAAAGAAATTGAAGGGAAGGTCATGTCCGATGCCCGGAATAAAATTGACCCCGCTGTAACCCCCATAGTTGTCGAGCTGCCCGGGGAAAATGAAGGGTACCGCGTATTGGTGTTCATTATTCCCGCCACGGGTCATGCACATAGTTATCGCCCATCGGGGAAGGAGAGTTCAACATACTATGTTCGGCTAAGCCGAGAAACTGTGGAGGCTAAAAACGGCGTGCTAAGAGAACTGCTCGTACGAAAACATGCCCTTGCCCCATGGGATCGTCGGCTGGCGGAGCGAGCCGGAATTGAGGACATCGACTTGCTGGCCTTCCGGGAAGTGCTTCAGCAAATAGGTGCGTGGAATCCTTCAATTGAAATCGAAGAATATTTTTCTGATGCGATGAGAATTTCCGATTTTATTCCGTCCATGGGCGGCAAGCGCTCTCTGGATCCTGCAATTCATCCTCGAAATTTTGCCCTATTGCTTTTTGGGAATGAGCCAACCCGTTTTTTTTCCGGTGCCTGGACAAAAGTATCTTTTTATCCGGGAAAGGATCGAAGCGAGCGAACCGCCGAACGCCATGATCTAACGGGAACGATCGTGGGGCAGGCACGCAAGGCGCTTGAGCTCCTCAAGACACACGCTTCGACGGCCTACGACAAGGAATCTCTTGAACCGAATATATCCAAATATCCTGAACGAGCGCTACAGGAAGCAATCATCAATGCGATTGTCCACCGCGACTACGAAGAAGAGGATCCCATCAGCATTACTGTTTTTTCCGACCGGGTCGAAATCCGCTCTCCAGGTGCATTGGTTCGTTCGGTCAACAAAGACAAGTTTTTGTTGGGACATGCATCACCGTCCTGGCGCAATCAATCGCTGGCCTACTTTTTTAACAAGCTCCAGTTTGCGCAGGCCGAAGGCCAAGGCATCCCAACGATTATCCGAACAATGCGTCAACTTGGATCGCCTGCACCACAATTCGAACTCGAAGAATTCGCTGTAACATGCACTTTGCCAGCACATCCCCGCCACGAAATGATCAAGTATTTATACAGCAATTAGCAACGGGTTCCGCTGGAAAATAAAAAGGAGAAGCCATGAAATCATACAGGAAAGAACTTTGGTTCGAGGCGTCGCGGCGGCGGCAGATCATCCACATCACCCCGCAGATCGACGAATGCCTGCGCGAGTCGGGCATCCAGGAGGGGCTCTGTTTGGTGAATGCCATGCACATCACCGCCTCGGTCTTCATCAACGACAACGAAAGCGGGCTGCACTCCGACTATGAAAAATGGCTCGAAAAGCTCGCGCCGGAAAAACCCTATTCGCAATATGCCCACAATGGCTACGAAGACAACGCCGATGCCCATCTCAAGCGCACCGTCATGGGGCGCGAGGTCGTCGTGGCCGTCACCGGCGGCCAGCTCGACTTTGGCCCGTGGGAGCAAATCTTCTACTACGAACTCGACGGCCTGCGCAAAAAGCGCGTGCTCGTCAAGATCATCGGGGAGTAAAGACAGGGGGTCGAAGAAAATGAAAAAAAGAGCAATGGCGATGGGCGTGTTGCTGTGCGCGCTCACTGCGAGGGGTATCCAAATTTCCGACCCCTCCGAATTGGTGCCTCCGGCTACGGGAGGCGAGGCTGGGCGGGCGGTCGCCGTTGGCCTAGACTGGGTGGCGGTGGGTGCCCCCTTTTCCAATGTTGCAAGCAACACAGATCAAGGCATGGTTTATCTCTATACCTTGCAGACCAACGGAAATTGGAACTATTCCACCTCGCTGGTGGCATCGGCGGGCATGGAGTATGATCGTTTTGGGCAATCTCTTTGCGCATGGAGCAACACGCTGGCTGTGGGGGTTTCCGGAGATGATTCGGGGGGAACCAATGCCGGGGCGGTCTATATTTTCGACACCGATGGAACCAATTGGACGCAGAGTGCCAAGCTAACCGCGCAGTCGCCCGGGGCGGGACATCTGTTTGGTTGTTCCGTGGCGCTCGACGGTGCCCGGTTGGCGGTGGGTGCCCGCAAATATCCATCCGGCGCAAAACCCGGAGCCGGTGCGGTCTATATCTTCGACCGAAGCGAAGAAGAGGGCTGGTCGGAAACATGGCGGGTCGAAGCCACGGAACCGGGGGAATACGATTATTTCGGTTGTTCGGTGGCGCTCGATGGCGATGAACTGCTGGTTGGCGCAAGCGATAGCGATCCCAAAGGCTCCAAGTCGGGTTCAGCCTATGTCTTTGGCCGAGACTATTCAAATGGATATGCATGGGTCCAGGAACGCCTTTTGGTGGCGAACGACGGAGCCTCGTCTGACCAGTTGGGTTCCTTTGTTGCGCTCTGCAACGGCGTTGCGGCGGCGGGGGCACCCGGAGCAGGTGATGCCGGAGCCGTATACATTTTTGGCCGCCACTCGGGCGGCAGCAATCTGTGGGGTCAGGTGGACAAGTTACTACCTACACCGATTCCGAGCGGAGCTACCTTTGGGCAATCCATTGCTCTGGATGGGGATTTTCTCGTTTCTGGTGCTCCCGAGGCCTCACTCGATGGAGTGCCGGCATCCGGTGCCGTTTTTGTTTTCGAAGTTCCCAACGAACACGAGGCGTGGGGTTCGCCAACGCGCATCCTCCTTGATCCTCCAACTGCGATGGAGCGCATGGGAGCATCGGTTGCTCTGGGAGGTTCCCTGATTGCTGTCGGCTCGCCCGGATGCACAAATTCAGGAACAAACTCAGGAGCCGCGTGGCTTTGTTCGGTCTCCAGCGATCCGGTTCCCTTGGCGATGACCAGCATCCATTTCAAGACCGGCATGGTACATGTTGCCTGGAGCAGCGGAACGGAACAACGACTTATCCTGGAGGCCAAGGCGGGGCTGGCCGATGCCGCATGGTTGCCCCTGCAAACCAACGAGCCGCCCACCCCGCCCAAGGACAGCTATGCCGAACCGGCAACTACCCAGCGCTTTTACCGTGTCCGCACCGAAACACCGTGAAAAGGAGACAAGTTGTGAGAAAAATTATTATTGCCCTAGTTGTACTGGCTGGCTCACTGGGAGCCGTTGCACAATTCGAACCCATTCCGACAATGCGGAGCGATGGCCTACCGCTTCTTCCTCCCCCGGATTACGCCGCCCCGCCGTTAAGTATCCAGGAGATTGAGTTGCCTCGAATATTGAAACGCATGGATTTCGAACCGGGAATGCCCGATGGCGGACGGATCGCCGTGGTGGTCGAAACCGCATTCTATGCTTCGGTTTCAAACCATGTTGCCACCTATGTTGCGGATCTAACAACGCATGGGTTTGATCCGTTTGTGGTTTCCTTCTCCGGCAGTGCAGAGCAACTACGTTCTCTGCTCCAGGGATACTATGCGCAGACCAATACCCTGGCCGGTGCGCTTCTGGTAGGGAACCTGCCATATGCGATCTGGGAAATGAACAAGCAATTCGGTTCTGGATCACCATTCTACGAGGCAAGCATCTGCGATTTTTTCCTGATGGATCTGGATGGTGTGTGGGAAGACAACGCCATCAAGCCTCCCTTTGCCGCCGGACGCTACGATACCCGGAGCGGCGACCTCTATTGCGAGATTTGGGTGGCACGCATCGCGGCCGACAACCTGTCCATCGGTTCCAACTCCCCTGCCGATCTGGTGAACAGCTTCTTTCGCCGCAACCATGCCTACCGCGACGGTACCACAACGATAAATAAAGCGGCCCTGACCTATACCGACAACGATTGGGCCGACAAGGCGGAAACCGACTCCCGGGAGTTGGGTTCCGTTTTCCCCTCCGTCACATCCATTGCTGTGGGCGAGGACGCAAGCGCTGGGGGAAGCGACTATCGCGACAACTATCTGGACGGGAACTACGAACTCATCCAGGTGCGTTGCCATGGAACCGCAACCAGCCATCAATGGGACGACGGCGTGCATGTGACCTCCAACGACTATCTCGCCAAGGATCCGCATGCAGTCGCCTACAACATCTATGGATGCTCCGCCGCCGATTTTACCACGGGCAACTGCCTCAACCGCATCGCGGTCATGAACCCTCAGTCGGGAGGTCTGGTCTCCTGGTCGAACAGCGGAACCGGGGGCATGATCTCTTTCGGCGGCTATCGCTCCTCCGTTTTCTACAATGCCATTGGCCAGGGCGAGTGCGTCGGCGAGGCATTCCGCCTCTGGTACAACTCCTGCGTCGCCGAAGACCAGCACTACACTAGTGGGGGAGCCACACCTGAGTGGTTCAACGGCATGCGCATCGATGGCGATGGCTGCCTCACCTTGCGCACGCCGGTAGTTCGCTATGTATCCAAGATCGGCAGCGACACCCCGCCCTACACCACCGAAGCCTCCGCCGCGCGTAGCGTCAACGATGCTCTCGATGCCGCTGGCAACGGCGACGTCATCAAAATCGCCGCAGGGCGCTATGAGCTCACCGAAGCGCTGATCTTGAGCGACTCAAAAGAGGTCACGCTGCTCGGCACCGCACCGGATGCTGGTGCCATTCTCGATGCCTCGAAAATGGCCGTGCGCGACCGCTGCATTCAGGTCTATTCCGGCGTGGATGCCGTGATTGAAAACCTGACCCTAACTGGCGGTTTGAGCATCTGGGGTGGAATCAACTCCCCCGGCTACGGTGGTGGTGCAAGACTTCAGGGCGGCATATTGCGCGACTGCGTCGTGAGCAACAACGTTTCCTCAACAGGGGGCGGTCTCTATCTGGCCAACGACACCTATGTGGAAAACTGCCTGATTGCGAAGAATCTTTCGACCGGCCACGGGGGCGGATTCATCGGCTATGGCGGCAACGTCATCATGGTGGACACCGTCATATCCAACAACATTGCCAGCGAGGCCGGAGGTGGAGGCATCACCACCGAGGGCGGACTCTACGAACGCTGCCTGTTCATCGACAACATCGCCACCAACGATGGGGGTGCCCTCTACATGGTCAACAACAGCACCCGCGTCGTTAATTGCCGCATCGAGGGCAACCAATGCGGAGGCAACGGAGGCGGTCTTTATGCCCCGCGCGGCAGTGCCGTGAACACGCTGATTAGCGGCAACCATGCCGACGGCGATGGCGGCGGAATCTATGCCGATGGCTACTCCCTTCCGGCCGGACTCACCAACCTGACCATCACCGGCAACACTAGCGATGGTTTGGGCGACGGCCTCTATCTGGGTTCCGACATCGGCGTGCTCAACTGCATCATCCATGGCAATGGCAGCACCAATCTTTTCTGGAACGGCGAAACCAACCAGACCTATCTCAGCTACTGCTGCCTGGGCGAACCCTTCGTCGGCCCCGGCACAAACAATCTTGTTGCCGATCCCAAATTCGTTGGCGGCGGAGACTATTCGCTGGTGCCCGCCTCAGCCTGTATCAACGGCGGCCTTACCGTGCCATGGATGGAAGGGGAAGGTGCCGGCTATACCGAAGAGGTTTTCGATCTCGCCGGAAACGCACGGGTGATGGGTGGAATCGTCGACATCGGTGCCTATGAAAGCCCTACGATTCCGGGCATATTTCCCATCCCTGGAACACTCGCCTTTTCCTGCTACGAAGGCTACAACCCCGCCCCGGTCGATTTTTGCGTACAAACCCAGCAATCCAACGCCATTCCCGCAAGTTGCACCGCCGGGGCAGCATGGCTCCAGCTCAGTTCCCCCCTCCTGACCGGCGGTTTGGTTTCCGCCGGAACCAATCTGGCCGGAACGGTCGGATGCAATGTTGCCGGGATGGTGGCCGGAACCTATAGCGGCACGGTCGACCTTATGACCAACGGAGCCAACCTCGCTTCGCAGGCCTCGGTTGTGCTGGAAGTCAAGGAGCTACAAACCGATCAACTTCTTTTCGACGACATCGCATCGCCGCAAGGCACCGGAGTGGTCTTCAATGTCGTGCTCAGCGCCCTGAATTCGGAGGGGTTCATCGATTGGGGCTTCGCCACGAACACCGCCCTTTCCGCAACAGCACCCGGGCCACCGGTTCCCGTTCAGGAACAGGTGGGCAGCTCGACCGCCACCACGGAATATTTCCTCCACACCTACTACCACGACTCCCGCTCGCAGGTCATCTACCTCGCCTCTGAGCTTGGCGGCGCAGGAACCATCACCAATCTGGCCTTCTACATGACCCAGCTTCCCGGTCAGCTCCCGCTCAGAAATTGCACAATCCGCTTGCAGCATACGGCTCTCTCCTCATACACCG
The DNA here is from genome assembly GCA_015486775.1 of Kiritimatiellales bacterium. Lineage (GTDB taxonomy): Bacteria > Verrucomicrobiota > Kiritimatiellia > Kiritimatiellales > Pontiellaceae > Pontiella. The sequence goes on from WFRA01000182.1 coordinate 11,674, forward strand.
CCGCATCCTTCATCCCCTCGGGATGGCAGACCGTCTATCAGGCCAATCTAGGCCTGACGGCCGCGCAGGAAGGTACATGGGTCGAGCTGGCATTCGATACCCCCTTCGAATACGACGGAACCAATAACCTTCTGGTCGATTTTTCATTCAACAACAGCGATTGGGACGATTCGGGGATTATCCGCTGCACCGATATGGGAGCCGCGCGCTACTACCAGGGATATTCCGATAGCAATGACGGCGATCCTCTCGACTGGGGAGCCAGCGGTTCGCCCTCGACCCGGGTGCTGAATGTGGTTCCCAACCTGCGTTTTGGTCTCCTCCGGCCGGGCGAAATCAGCGTCCCGATCAGTCCAACCAACATTCCGCCCGCCTCCTTTGTGAACGGCATTTGGGACGGGCAACTATCGGTTCTTGAGATTCATTCCAATGTGGTGCTCCACGCTACTGCTGGCCAGCTCGCGGCCAGCAGCACCCCCTTCCATGTGCAGGATTCTCCGCCCAACCCCATCCCTGCCGTATGGCTGGCCTCCTTCGGCCTGCCTCCGTCTGAACCTCCCGCCGGAAACCCCGATGCCGATCCTTTCACGACGCTCGACGAATACTATGCCGACACCAACCCGACGGACAGCAACGACTGGTTCCGCATCACGGCAATCAGCAACGGTCCGCCCAACACGGTAATCTACTTCGACTCGTCAAGCAATCGGTTCTACACGTTGCTGTGCAGCACAAATCTGGCGGAAGGCACCTGGACGAACGTACCCGGAATGCCCGGCCGCATGGGAACGGGCGGCGTGGATTCGATGGAGGCGACCAATAGCCTGCCAATCAGGTTCTACAAGCTGGAGGTGGGACTTCCGTGAGAGCAGAATGGCTGTCTCGCGCCTACCACCACGCCTCCATCTGGACACCGAAGGAGAACCCCTGCGTGTCCGATCCACATGAAACGGGAGCGGCGGCGGTGAACGCGATGCAAAACACGGTTCTTTTTCGGAGGTGCAGGGTATGGACAAAAACCGGATATTTCATCGCAACGAACTTTTATTGGGCAAGGAGGGCGTCGATGCGCTGGCGCAGACCCGTGTGATCCTCTTTGGGGTCGGCGGCGTGGGCAGTTGGTGCGCCGAGGCACTGGTTCGCTCGGGCGTGGGGCATCTGGCCATCGTCGACAACGACGTGGTTTGCGAAAGCAACATCAACCGCCAGCTTCAGGCCACGGTTCCGAACCTTGGACGCCCCAAAGTCGAGGCGCTTGCCGAGCGGCTGCTGCAGATCAATCCCGATGCCCGCATCGAGGCCGTCGCCAAGCTCTACAACCTCGAATCGAGCACCGATTTCGATCTCGGATCATACGACTATGTGATCGATGCCATCGATACGCTCTCGCACAAGGCGGGGCTGATCGCGCAGGTCATGGTGTCGGGCACCACGCTCTTTTCGGCGATGGGTGCGGCCTGTAAGCTCGATCCCTCCCGCATCCGCGTGGCCTCGATCTGGGACTCGAAGGGCTGCAAGTTGGCGCGGTTTGTCCGCAAGCGCCTGCGCCGCCGGGGGGCGGAGGGCGACTGCCTCTGCGTCTATTCCGAGGAGCTAGTCGAGTCGCGCGAAGAGGGGGTTCACGGGTCGATGGTCCACATGACCGGAATCTTTGGTTTCCACCTCGCGGGGCTGGTGGTGCAGGATGTCTACCGGCAGGCCGGTCACTCCTCGAGAATGTAGATGTAGCCGCCGGAACGGCGGCGGAACTGCCCGCTGTTTAGGTTCCCGTCGTCGATCAGGGCATCGACTTCCTGCATCTGCTCGCTGTTCCAGTCGGGTGATTTGACCGACACGCCGGCCACGACGCCGAACACCCCGTAGTCCCAGTCCCACTGGCCGCCGATCACAGTCTCTTCGCCCCAGGGAAACTTGTTCAGATATTCGGCCATTCCCGCGGGCATTTGCGCCGGATACTTGTCCGGCGGATAGTCGCCGTGGTCGAAGGCATACTGGACAAAAGCGTGGCCAGCCGCCCGGATGTCGTGGGCAAAGCGTGCCTTGCGCGCGTTGTTTCCCG
>WFRA01000183.1 GCA_015486775.1 Kiritimatiellales bacterium
GCGTCATGGTGTAAACGAGGTCGTGCGAGTCAAGGTTCGCCTTGATCTCGCTCCGTTTCCAAATCTGCTTGCAGTTGGAAGGGATGTCGGAGGTAACGAGGTCGAGGATTCCTTGGAATTGCGACAGAGCCGCTCGGAAGAACCATGTGGCGAGGACTTCGTTGCCCTGTTGGGCAAGCTGGTTGCCCCGACGGTCGAAATAGAGCGTCGCAAGGTAGCGCTCGTAGGAACCGAGCAGGCGGGGCCTGAGCGTATGCAGATCCAAATCCCCGGAGAGAACCTGAATGTCCGCGTCGTGCTCGTAGTTCACTACCCACTGTGATCGAGTTGTCTCCATCATTCCTTCCGGCCAGTTAATTGTATGGAATTGTTCCGTCTAACACGTTTGCAATCCTGCTGAACCGATCTTTGAGGACACGCCCAGCCTATCTGTGGGGATTGTATGGAACCCCCGGTCCCGATTCCATGATTTTCTCTAGATTCTTTTCCAATGTCTGGAAGGGGGATCTGGAAAAGGTGTCCGTCCTGTTTCATCTTTCCTCCTCTTTGCATGATCCGGGAGGGGAGGCTAGCAGGGACACCGCGCAATGTCTGTCGTTTTTTTGATCCGCTGGCGCGTCCGTTTTTGGTTGCGCATCGGGATGTAGAAGCTACCATCCGCCTCTTTAACCGCGAGACAGGATCATGGCCGTTGTACCCGACAGGAAAACATTTTTGGAGAAGGCGAAGCAGGGCAACCTGGTGCCGGTGTGGAAGGAGGTGCTGGCCGACCAGGAGACTCCGGTTTCCGCCTACGAGCGCGTCCGCACCTACCTGCGCCGGCGCGACAACGCTTCGCACACCTACCTGCTCGAATCGGTCGAGGGCGGCGAAAACATTGGCCGCTACTCGTTCATCGGCGGAACGCCGCGCACGATCATCCGCGCCTATGGCCGCCGGGTGGAGCTCGCCACCGTCGGCGACGCAACACGGGTGGTCGAGGACATCGACCCGCTCGACGCCCTGAAGGAGCACATGGCGCAGTTTGCCCCGATCGTGGACGACCCCGCCCTGCCCCGCTTCATCGGAGGGGCGGTGGGCTTTCTGGGCTACGACATGGTCTCGCAGTTCGAGCCGCGCATTCCAGTGGTTGGAAACGACGAGATCGGCAATCCCGACATGGTCTTCATGGTGACGGATGGGCTGATCGTCTTCGACCGGGTGAACCACAACCTGAAAATCGTGGCCAACGCGCACATCGACGGCGACCCCGACGAGGCGTACGACCGGGCGCTGGCGCAGATTGACGATCTGTGCGAAGCGCTGCAAACGCCGATCCAGCGGGTGCTGATCGACACGCTCGACGAGGTGGAGCCGCTGGAGCCGAAATCGAACACGACCAAAGAGGAGTTTCTGGGCATGGTGGATCGGGTGCAGGAATACATCCGCTCCGGCGATGTGATCCAGACGGTAATTTCGCAGCGCTTCGAGGTGCCCAACGAGGCCGACTCGCTCGATGTCTACCGCGCCTTGCGCTCGATCAACCCCTCGCCCTACATGTTCTGCCTCGACATGGGCGAGAGCGCGGTGGTCGGAACCTCGCCAGAAATTCATGTACGTTGCGAAGACAGAAAAGTCGAGGTGCGCCCCATCGCCGGGACGCGCCCGCGCGGCAAGACCCCGGAAGAGGATCTGGCGCTGGAAAAGGATCTGCTGGCCGACCCCAAGGAGCGCGCCGAACACATCATGCTGGTGGATCTCGGCCGCAACGACATCGGCCGCGTCTGCGAGTTCCAGAGTGTGGAAGTTCCCGACCTGATGGTGATCGAACGCTACAGCCACGTCATGCACATTGTCTCCGACGTAACGGGGACGCTCTCTGCCGACCGCGACGAATACGATGTCATGCGGGCAAGCTTCCCGGCAGGCACGGTCAGCGGGGCACCGAAGATCCGGGCCATGGAAATCATCGCCGAGCTCGAAAAGAGCAAGCGCGGCCCCTACGCCGGCGCGGTGGGCTATTTCAACTACGACGGCAACTTCGATTCGTGCATCACCATCCGCACCGTCATCCTCGACCGGGGCAAGGCCTATGTCCAGGCCGGGGCGGGCATCGTCGCCGACTCGGTGGCGGAGAGCGAATACGAGGAGACGCGCAACAAGGCGCGCGGCATGATGAAGGCGCTCGCCCTCGCGAAGCACTACCACGCCGCGCGGGAAAAGGGAGCCATGACATGATTCTAGTGATCGACAATTACGACTCGTTTACCTACAACCTCGTGCAATATCTCGGTGAGTTGGGTGCCCGGATGCAGGTGTTCCGTAACGACGAAATCACCGTGGAGCAGGCGGTGGCGCTCAACCCGGAAAAGGTGCTGGTCAGCCCCGGCCCCTGCACGCCGAAGGAAGCCGGGATCTCCTGCGACATCATCCGCGAGTTCGGCCCGCGACTTCCAGTCTTCGGGGTCTGCCTCGGGCACCAGTCCATCGGCGAGGTCTACGGAGGCAAGGTGGTTCGCGCCGGGCGGCTGATGCACGGCAAGACCTCGCCGATCATCCACGAGGGCAAGAGCGTCTTCCGGGGGCTTCCCAGCCCGTTCGACGCCACGCGCTACCACTCGCTGATCGTCGAGCACGAGTCTCTTCCCGACTGCCTCGAAATCACGGCCTGGACGAAAGAGGGCGAGATCATGGGGTTCCGCC
>WFRA01000184.1 GCA_015486775.1 Kiritimatiellales bacterium
AGTGCGGCCAGCACTGTGCGTGCGATCCTACTCGTTTTCTTCATGAATCACTCCTACTTGTTATTTGAACCACCCTGATTGATGTCAGATATAATATTCTGCCGCCTGCCCATGCGTCATCGCATCAGCAACCACACTATGGGAAAAGATTCCCCGGATTCAACAGACCCTGTGGATCGAACAGATGTTTCAACTTGCGCATTTCCCGAATTCCGTTTTCGCCATGCATGAGCTTGAGAAATTCGGTCTTGTTTTTCCCGATGCCGTGTTCGGCGGAGACTGAACCGCCCCGGGCAACCACCTCTTTGGCCCAGTCGAGATAGAGTGCCTTGCCCTTTTCATATTCCTCCATGGTGTGCGGAAGAATATTTACGTGGAGGTGGTTGTTGCCGACGTGTCCAAATATGACGTATTCCAGCCCGGCTTCTGCCAATCCGTTTCTGTACATCTTCATGACATTTTCTAGTTGGTCGTCGGGTACCGACATGTCGGTGCCAAGCTTGGTGAGGCTGGGGGTCGTTTTCTTGCGCTCGCCAATCAGCATGTTGACCGCCTCGGGAACGGCGTGGCGGAAAATCTTGAGTTTTTCTATTTCATGCTCGTCATCCGAAAACCAACATTCGACCGCCTTGTCGGCCTCTTCGATGACGGCATCCGGCACATCGCCGTCATATTCAAAATAGATGGCGGTGTGGAACCCGGGCTCTAGCTTAGGCAGGCCGGCAAAGGCCGCGTTTTCGGCTTTCATTCGCCGCAAAAGTTCCAAGGTCCGGTTGCCAAAAAATTCGATGGCGGCAAGCGCTTTGCTTGCTTCGGGGTCATCGCGCAGGAAGCGTACAAAGTCCAGCGCTTCTTCCTCCGAAACAAAGAAGGCTGTCAGCCCATTGGTCTGCTCCGGCTTGGGCAGGAGCTTGATGGTGATTTCCGTCACGATACCGAGCGTACCCTCGGAGCCGATAAACAGATCGACAAGATCCATGTCCGGTTGCACAAAATACCCCGCCGCGGTTTTTACATGGGGTTGCCTGATCGCAGGTAGTTGCCCTTCAATGCTTCCGAGCCTGAAATCCAGTCCGTCGGCCTTGTGTACACCGCGCTCGATACGCATGGTTTCGCCATTGGCCAACACGACTTCCAAGGACTGGATCCACTCGCGAACGGCTCCGTAGAGGAACGAACGAGCTCCGGAGGCATTGTTGGCGACCATTCCTCCGATAGAGGCGGTGGTTTCAGTGAGATCGGAAGGGAAGAAAAGGCCGGAGCCTTTGGTTGCATCCCGAATGTTTTGCAGCAATGCTCCGGGCTGGACCATCATGCAACCGCCCTCGATCCCGCCAATGGAGCTCATGCGCGAGAGGTTGAGGATCAGCCCGCCGTCGGGCACACAGCCTCCGGTGATGCCAGTGCGAGCACCCTGCACGGTGACGGGCCAACTGTTTTTGGCGGCGGTTTGCAGCACTTCACGCACCTCGTTTCCAGACTTTGGAAACGCAATTTTATCCGCTTGCCCCGCTCTGCGCGACTCATCGCTAAGGTAGTCGGCATAGTCGCTATTCATGTCTAAAATATGGTCATTCATCTGTATGGAATCCTATTTTAATTTGGTTCAAGACAACTTGATGGGCTGCTCGCCCATCAGTTTTGCGATCGTTGGCTCCATGGCTTCTGCCCATAGCTGGTAGCCCTTTTCGTGGAGGTGCAACAGATCGGGCATGATTTCGCGCGTCAATTCATCCTTTCCGTTCAAAAAGACATCATTTATGTCGAGGTAGTGGATCATCTTTCCATCAGCGATCTTTGAGGCGAGTTCGGACGCCTGTTGGTTTTTGGCCCATTGGGCGTTGAAGGAGGCCGTCTGTTTCTCGGCATCTCGCTGTGCGGCATCGCCACGCGGAAAGATGGCTAGGATAAGCACCTTGGTTTCGGGAAGCCTGGTTTGGATCGTGCAGACGATCGCCTTGATGCCATCGGCGATCTGCTCGGTGGTATATTCGTCCCCGTTGGAATTGTTGGTGCCAATCAAAACCACGGCCAGCTTGGGAGAGATTCCATCGAGCTCGCCATGTTCGAGGCGCCAAAGAACATACTCGGTACGATCGCCACTAAACCCTAAATTCAGGGCATTGCGCGGGGCGTAGTATTTTTCCCACATGGCTTTTCCGGAGTTGTTGAAACCGAATATAATCGAATCACCAATCATCACCAGATCAACATGGCCTTGAGCCACGCGCTTTAGCACGCTCTGATGGTGAGGCATCCACCACGGTTGGTCGGTGCGGGCGATAGGGGTAACGGCTCGATGCGCGCCAAGCTTGACCGGGCAGGGATCGACGGGAGGCATTATTTCGAGTGTTTTGTCCACAAGCATCTGCCCGCTTTCGGGGGAAAAGATGCCGCTGAATGCCTCGTAGCCGCCTGCGGCGATGGCCTCGGGCGTCGAGATGTATCCTTGGAGGGTTCCATTCGCCAGAGAAATGACAAAGGTGTTCGGCAAGCGTTCTTTCACTTTAAGGCCGTACTCGATAAACACCTCGCCGGGCCACGCGACAAACCGCCATTTCCCGATGGAAAAAATCTGTATCTCGGCGGGCATGACCGAACGCGCGACTTCATCCAATAGTCTGTCCGCCGCTGCCCGGGCCAGGGTCAAGGCTTTCTCTGTGCCAAACCAGTCCACCTCGGCCGTGCGTATCTCTGTTTGTGGCGCACCGTCCTCCCGCAGGCGAGCCAGCTTTTTTTTCGCGGCCTGCTGCATACGCTCCGCATCCTCTACTTTTGGAAATTTTCTCACAGGCAGTTCAATAAAACCACGCATGGCTCCCAGCGCGACCTGATCCGAAAATTCAATATTTGGAATCACCCTTTCCACCGCGCGGCCAAGGAGTTCCCCCAGCCGAACCGCCTCTTCAAACGTATTGGCTTGGGTGACGTGCCGAGGACTCTGGTTTCCCGCCGGGCCCGTGTGATGCAGTACCACGCACTCTTTCCCTAGGATCTGCTCCTGAAGAAATATCCGCGCCATGCCGGGGAAATCGCCGCTGACCAGTGTGGAGTCCTCGTGCATCACCGTCGGATGCATGCAGCAGACCAGCATGGCTGCAAGGTTCCGGGAACCATCGGCGCTCTGGATCAGCAGCACCGGCATCTCCATGTCCGAAGGCCCTTTGGGATCGCGTCGGTTGGTGCCGATCCCGGTTGCATCCGCAACCGCCAGCCCCAGCCGGGCCGGTTGTTTCGACCCCACCGCTTTCAGCGCTGCCTCGACCACCCGATCTTCCATCAACTGGAGGTAGGACGGATCGGCAGGCGGCACGGTCTCATCGCGCAGATTGGAAAGGTTGTTAACGGTCATCGGACCGGAATGGGTATGCGTGGCGCTGATCAGAATGTTCGATGCCGGGATGCCGGTTCCCGCTTCGATCCGTTGCCGGACACCATTGCACAACTCATTCGGGACAAAAAGGATGTCGTTGCCAATAAGGATCAGCTCCGTTTCCCCGTCCGACAGATAGATGGCCGAGGCCCAGAGCGCATCATGCACCCCGGTGCTATACCGCTCCACATGAGGGTAGCCACCGAGGAATTGCGAGTCCTCCGGCGTAATCTCAACCTGCGCCGCTCCGGCCATCAATCCTGTTTTGTTCTCTTCCATGATTCCCGACCCTTGTTGGTATCTCTGGTTCCGGTCAACTTCTTGAATTTCCCAAGATCCATCGGACTTCTGGAACATCTCCCCCTACTTCTCAAATCAAGGCACGAAACGCATCGCGTAAAGATCAGCCTCGGTTAAAACAAACCGCAGCCGGATGGGCTTGCCGGCCAGTTCAGCAACATCGCTGGAACCGTTCCAGGATACCGTATAGTTGATCTTGTCCCCGACGACCGGATCGCAGTCATCCAGACCAAAGCCCTCGATCGGATCGCCGGCGGCGGTCGATATTTCCACCCGCACGCTCCCGAGAGCCGACGTGCTGACATTAAGCTGTAATTGGTGGCCGGAAAAAGAAATGGGCTTGGTCGTCATCTGGCCTTCCTCGATCCCGGCGTTTATCGAGATGAATCCATCGGTGCGGAGCGCATACCGGTGCCCGCTGCCCTGATGCCAGATAGACATCTCGTTCGGTCCCGTGGGCTGGACATTCAAGGCAACGTAGTTCGCCCTGCTTTTCCAACGCTCAATATCCAGCCCGGGGCGAATATATGCTTCTTTAAATATGCGGTCATAGGTTGTCGAGCCGGCACGCGAACTCATAAAAAGGATATCCGTGGACCCAAGCATTCCATCCAC
>WFRA01000185.1 GCA_015486775.1 Kiritimatiellales bacterium
ACCTTGACCGGCTTCTTGGCCTTGGCCACCTTGCAGGCCGCCCGCATGATGGCCTGGGTCTGCATGACGCAAAGTTCCGGGAAGGTGATCGAAAGGCGGCAGCCGCGATGCCCGAGCATCGGGTTAAACTCGTGCAGCTCCTGCACGCGGTCGGTCACCTTCTTGAGCGGGACACCAAGGCGCTTGGCCATCTCCTGCTGATCCTTCTTGGTGTGCGGCACAAACTCGTGTAGCGGCGGATCGAGCAGTCGAACGGTCACGGGCAGTCCGTCCATCGCCTTGAAGATACCCTCGAAGTCCTTCTGCTGATGCTTGAGCAACTTGGCCAGCGCAGCCTTGCGGGCCTTTTCGTCGTCGGCGAGGATAAACTCGCGGATCGCCCAGATACGGTCACCCTCGAAGAACATGTGCTCGGTGCGGCAGAGGCCGATGCCCTCGGCGCCGAACGAGCGGGCGGCCATGGAATCCTTCGGCGTATCGGCGTTGGTACGCACGTTGATGTTCCGGTTAGCGTCTGCCCATTTGGAGACCTGCTCATACATCTTGTAGATGGGATCTCTCTTGGCGGAGGCTTTTCCATCCACCACGGCGGAGACCACCGGGCTGACCTGGGTCGGGATCTGGCCATCGTAGACGGCGCCGGTGGAGCCGTTGAGACTGATCCAGTCGCCCTGCTTGAAAAGCTTGCCGCCGATGACCACGGTTTTTTTCTTGTAGTCGATCCGGATATCGCCCGCGCCACAGATGCAGCACTTGCCCCAGCCGCGCGCGACCACCGCCGCATGGGAAGTCATGCCACCGGTGGAGGTAAGCACTCCCTGAGCCGCCCACATGCCGCCCACATCCTCGGGGCTGGTTTCGTGGCGGACGAGTACGATTTTTTCATCGGGGTTCTTGGCCACGGCCGCCTCGGCGGCTCCGGCCTCAAACATGATCTTGCCGACGGCGGCACCCGGGCCGGCCGGAAGTGCGGAGGTGAGCACCTTGGCCTTTTTCTCGGCGGCAATGTCGAAGATGGGGAAGAGCAGTTGTTCGAGATCGTCGCCCGAAAGGGTCATGAGCGCCTCCCTTGCCGTGAGGATCTTGGCCTGCTTTTCGCCGGTGTATACATCCTTTCCGGTGGCCATCTCAACGGCCCAGCGAACTCCGGCGAGACCGGTACGCTTTGCGTTGCGGGTCTGGAGCATAAAGAGCTTGCCTTCCTGCACGGTGAACTCGATGTCCTGAGGATACTTGTAGTGCTTCTCCAGACGAGCCATAATTTTTTGGAGGTCGGCATAGGCCTTTTTCCAAACCTTGGACTCCTCGTTCGGCATGTCGTCTAGGTGCCTCGGCGTACGAATACCCGCCACGACATCCTCGCCCTGCGCGTCGACAAGGTATTCGCCCATCGGCCGGCTGTGGCCGGTGCCGCCGTCGCGGGTAAAGGCCACGCCAGTGCCGGACTCGGCACCCATGTTGCCGAAGACCATCGTGCAGATGTTCACGGCCGTGCCGAGCAGGCCGTCGATCTTGTTGATCTGGCGATATTTTTCGGCACGCTCGGAGTTCCAGGAACCGAACACGGCGCGGATGGAGAGGTCGAGCTGTTCGACGGGATCCTGCGGGAAAGGCTTCTTCACTTTTTTCTGGTAGACCTTCTTGTAGTTTTCGACCAGCTCCTTGAGCTGCCCGGCGGTCAGGTCGGTGTCATCCTTGGCCTTGTATTTTTTCTTGATCGCTTCGAGCTCGACCTCAAAATCGTGATGGGTCAAGCCGGTGTAGGGGCCCATAACCACGTCGCCAAACATGTCGATAAAACGGCGGTAGCAATCCCAGGCCGTGCGCTCGTTACCGGTCTGCTTGATGAAACCCTGCACCGACTTGTCGGTGAGGCCGAGGTTGAGAACGGTGTCCATCATGCCCGGCATCGAGACCGCCGCGCCGGAACGGACGGAGACGAGCAGCGGATCAGAGGGATCGCCCAGCTTCTTGCCCGTTTCTTTCTCGAGCTTCCTGAGCTGGGTCTTGAGTTGCTTCTCCATTTCGGGGGCGAACTTGCCGCCGCTCTTGGAATAGTAGGCGCACGCTTCGGTGGAAATCGTGAGGCCGGGGGGAACCGGCAGGTTTGCGTTCGCCATCTCGGCCAGATTGGCTCCCTTGCCACCGAGAATCGCCTTCATGCTGCTATCGCCTTCGGTGAGTTCCTCCGAAACCCCGTAGAAGTAGACATATTTCTTCTGAGCCATCTTTCTTTCTCCTTGTTTACAGATCGTCCTTCGCACAAAAAAAGCGGACTACTTTTAGCAGAGCAAAGAACAGAGTCAAGGCACCTCTGTTGATAATCCGTTTATTCGCCGACGGCGGTGCCCCATCCACAATTGCTGGTTTTTCTTTCCAATCCCCGCAGTGCTCGGCTATGTTGCCCCGATGTTCGGAAGATGAATTGTTGTGTTGGCGGTGCCGGTGCTGGCGGAATTCAAGGCGTACCGGAAGGATCTGATCTTGGACGGAAGCCTTCAGGTTTGCGCCCCCCTCGGACAGTATTTAATCAAACAGATCAAAACCCATGAAAAATAAAATATTCCATCCATACACCACCTTCTCCGCCATTGAAAAAGGATTCCCGAACATTGTACGCGGCGAGAAAATTTATCTCTTCGACGATGCGGGGAAAAAATATGTCGATATCGTGTCGAGCTGGTGGGCCTGCGCGCTCGGCCATGGCCATCCCAAGGTGGTCGAGGCGATCCAATGCCAAGCAGGCATTTTACAGCACTCCATTACCGGCAGTCTGACCCACCCTAATGTGCTGAAGTTGGCTGACCGCCTAGCAAACCTGATGCCGACACCGAATCGCCACTCGGTCTTTGCAAGCGATGGCTGCTCAGCCGTGGAGGCCGCTCTTAAGATTTCGATTCAATATTGGTACAACCTTGGCCAGACAGAAAAAATCTGGATCATCGGAATGGATCAGGGATACCACGGCGACTCCATGGGGGCGCTCGGTGCCGGATTTATCGACGACTTCCACAAACCGTTCGAGAACGTGGTATCGCATCCGGCCAAACTCCCCTTCCCTATCGACGGTGATTTCGCTCCCAGCCAAAAGGTGATTGAACAGCACAAAGACAGACTCGCCGCTGTGATTGTCGAGCCGCTCTGCCTAGGCTCAGCGGGCATGAAAATCTACCCGGCGGATTACCTCAAAAAACTGGCCGAGTGCTGCGCCGAAAACGATGTCCTTCTCATCATCGACGAGGTGGCGATGGGCTTTGGTCGCACCGGCAAACGCTTTGCGTTCAACCATGCGGGGATCGACCCCGACATGGTCTGCGTCGGCAAGGCGCTGACGGCGGGCTATATGCCGCTGAGCGCCTGCATCGTGAAGGATAAAATCTACAACACCTTCACCGACAAAGGCGAAAAAGACTGCACCTTCTACCATGGCAACACCTATGCCGGCCACCCGATCGGCTGCGCCGCCGCACTCGCCGCACTCGACATCTACGAAGCCGAAGGCACCGTCGAACGCGCCGCCGAAATGGCCGAAAAGATGAAGCAGTGGATGCAGCCGATAGCCGAACTCGACGGCGTGAAGGAGTTGCGCTTCCTCGGCATGATCGGCGTGGTGGAACTCAAGCCCGAAACCAAGCCGCTAATTGCGGAAATCAAGCAATCGCTTTTCGAGCAGGGATATCTCTTCCGCCCGCTCGGAACCGTCTTCTACCTCATGCCGCCGCTGGTGATTTCGGATGACGAACTGCGCGGCGCGGTCTACACTCTCCAGCAAACCATCGAGGAATTTTGCTGATGAAGTTCGGACGAATAGGTCTTATTGGACTAACCGTAGCGATGGGTTCAACGACACTGGCTAACACGAACAGCCCCATTTCGATGCTAGTCAATTCGCAGGGTTGGGCGCAGCACGATCTTTCGATCCGGGGAAGCAGTTACACCGGCGCAGGGATTTCAATCAACGGGCTCAACCTGAAGGTGCCCTACTCCGCGCACTTTAACTCCGAACTTCCAATGTCTGGAAGCTGGCTTTCCGCCCCCGCCGCCCGGTACGGGCTGCAAAATGCGCCCGGCCACCTGATCGGAACGATGGCCTACCAAACCGTACCGCAAACATCCCGCCTGCAAACCAAAGCCGGGATTGGAACAAGGGAACACTACTCGGTAAATCTTTCGGCCTTCGACTCGGGCGTGGGCGGATTCCTCGACTGGGAAAAGGCGCGGCGCATCGATTACGATGCCAACGGCCTCGATCGCTACGCGGGCGGTGCACAGATCCAGCATTTCATAAACGACTGGCAACTCGACCTGATTGGATCGGGGCAGAAAAAAACCTTCGGCACACAGGGATATTATGGTGCCCCCCCCAACCAGTATGCCGAGCAGACCACCGAGGACGCGCTACTCTTTCTCGGCACCACGCGCGGCGACTTGGACGACGCCTATTTCCGGGCAAGCGGGGCTTGGCGGCAGTTCGATGATGAAATAATAGGACTGACCCCTCACGATGTACGCTCGCGCT
>WFRA01000186.1 GCA_015486775.1 Kiritimatiellales bacterium
CCTCGTTTAAAAGCGGTGTCGAGCGGCTCCGCCGCCCTTCGGGCCACCGCACTCCAGATAGCGCCTCCGGCCTGTTTAAAAGCGGTGTCGAGCGGACATTCAGACCTTCGACCTTCCGACTTTCCAACCTTTGGACTTTCCGACCTCTGGATCTTCTCAGCCCTTCTCGACGGCATCGAGTTCGAGCTCGAAGAGGAGGTCGTGGCGGCAGATGTCGGCGTGGGAGATGGCGATGGGGATTTCGGGCAGGTGGCGTTCCCGACAATATTTTTCGAGCAGATGCACCTCGGAGATATCCTTGAAGTAGGCGATGGCGCGGGCGGTGTTGCCCCAGTCCATGCCTCGCGACTTGAGGATTTCGTGCACGACTTCCATGGTGAGTTGGATCTGCTTTTCGCAGTCGCCGAGATGGGCGGTCTTTCCGTTGGGTTCGATGCTGGCGGTGCCCGAGACGGTGAGCAGGCGCGAGCCGGGCTGGTCGATCTCCACCGCGCGGGCAAACGAGCTTTTATAGTCGAGCGCAGGGCATTGCAGCGGCGAGCCGACGGGGAAAACCTTCACCTTTTCGTTCTTGGGCTTGACGGCCAGCAGGGCGCAAACCATGGCTTCGCCGGCGGCGGTTCCCGCCCCGATGCCGGTGCTGGCTGGCACCATTTTTTCGAATACGCCGCGCTCGCGGAAAAATTGGGAGCGGACTACGTTGAACTCGTCGTACCATTCGAGCAGGTCGTTGAGATAGATCCAGGTGCGGGCGATGTCGGTAAATTCCATGTCGGCCTGCTTGAGCAGGATCTCCATCTTTTCGAAGACGGCGCGAGCCTGCTCCTCGCGGGAAAGCGAGAGGTCGTCGGCGCGGATGTCGCCGAGCAGGCAGTAGCGGGCATCGGCGGTGTCGTACCAGTTTCCGACAAGCCGGGCACCGTCCATGACGGGGTTCAACTCCGCGCCCGAGATGGCGATAAACTGGGTTCCGGTGATGCTCGATCCGGAGCAGGAATCGCCGTGGAGCAGGGTCAGCGGCCAGTCGAGCTTGTCGATCGCCGCAACCGCCAGAGGGTGAAACTGACGGCCACCAAAGAGATATTGGAAGGCGATTTTTGCATCGCGCCTCTCCGTTTCGTCCATGACCTGCCCGAACACCTCCTGCATGTTTTCCCCAGAGGCCTGGGCGGTGATATGGTAGGCCTTCACGCCATCGTGCGGAAATTCAACGACTTGCAGGTTTTGGGTCGAGCTGGGGGCGGTCTCTTGCATCTTTAAATCCAGTTTGCCTAAAAATATAGAACATAGTTGCAGGCCTGTTTAGTGCAAGAGAATTAGCAGAAAAGCAGCCACCTCGCCCTGAATCGATTCCCGGTGGCAGGAAAACGGAAGGAAACGGTTGACGTTGCCCCGATTCCCGCCACAATGGCTTGCCTATATACACTGTATAAAGGGGCGGCAGGCTGCTGGCCTGTAAGACCCACAACGAGGCCTACGAACTGCTCACGGGGAAATAGGCCTCCGCCATGCAGGCCTCTTCACCCGGGCGCCGTTGCGGTCACTCCACCGGAAAGATGCCGAGCAGCTCTTCGGGGCGATCGACGAGATGGTCGGGGTTGGAGCGAGCCAGCGCCTCCGCCGTGTTGAGCCCCCAACTCACCGCCACCGCCTTGGTGCCGGCCAGCCGCGCGCTCTCGACATCCACGGAGGTGTCGCCGACATAGTAGAGGCTCTGGGGATCAATCCCCTTTTCGCGGATATATTTTTTTACCCGCCGTCTCTTGCTGAGCACGGCACGGGTGGGATAGACCTCGTCGAACCAGTCCATGGAATGCTCGGCGAGGAAACGGTGAACGTTCTTGGCGCGGTTGGAGGTGAGAATGTCCATGTGGTAGCGGCCGCTCTCGTGGATGCGGGTGAGCACCTCGGCCAGCCCGGCGGGCGGATGAACCTCGTGGATCTCCTGGTGCATGAGCCGCCGCGCGTGGATGGCGACAATCGGCACCTTCCAGCGGGCAATGCCGGTGTGCTCGATAAACTCGTGGATCGTCAGGTGGCGGACGGACTCGATCTCCTTCTCAGCGAGAGCGCGATAGCCATAGGTTCCCGACAGTTGATTGAAGACCTTGAAGATCAGCATCATCGTCTCGGCCAGGGTGCCGTCAAAATCGAACAGGATGGTTTTCTTTTTCTCGTTCATGGAGCGGGGACAGTACGGTTTCGCGGCAGGGCAAACCAGAACAAACAAACCGGATTTTCTTCACATGCGGAGGGGAAACAGCTCTAATGCCCCCCCATGAAAAACACCAGATCCATCCTCCTCCTGCTCCTGCCGCCGATCCTCTTCGGCGGCCTCCCCGCCCGCGCGCTCGACTTCACCGACCAAGGGGAATACATGGGCTCGTCCGACTGCCGTTCCTGCCACGAGCGCTTCTACAAGCTCTGGAGCACCTCGCACCATGGCCGAGCCATGCAAGCCTTCAGCGGCGCATTTGCCAAGACCCTCGAACCCATGGAAAAACCGGTCGAAATCAACGGCGAGAAATTTATCGTCGAGCTGAGCGACCACGGCGGAACGCTGCGCGAAACCCGCCCCGACGGCACGGAAAAGACCTATCCCATCCTCCACGCGCTCGGCGGCAAGAACGTCTACTTCTTCCTGGTGCCCCTCGACCGGGGAAGGCTCCAGACCGCCCCGCTCGCCTACAACGTCCATACCAAAATCTGGTACAATTCCACCGACAGCATGATCCGCCACTTCAACAACGGGGTGGTCGACGAGGCGTTGGAGTGGACCGACCGCCAACTCACCTTCAATACGGCCTGCCACGACTGCCACATCAGCCAACTGCGCAAAAACTACGACCCCGAAACCGACAGCTACCACACCACCTGGAACGAGGCCGGCATCAACTGCGAGGTTTGCCACGGCCCCGCCGAGGCGCATATCGAAGCCGCCAAGGCGGCCGCGGCCAAGGGCGAAAAGCTGACCGATCTCAAGCTGCTCCGGTTCCACGAAGACCTCGATGCCAAGCAGCGCGACGCCGCCTGCGGCCCCTGCCACGCCAAGATGACCCCGCTCACCCGCGACTTTACCCCCGGCGAGCTCTTCTTCGACCACTACGACCTCACCTCCTACGAAGATCCCGACTTCTATCCCGACGGCCGCGACCTCGGCGAAAACTACACCCAGACCGGCTGGATGGCCAACCCCTGCGCCAATTCCGGCGAGCTCGAATGCATCCACTGCCACACCTCGAGCGGCCGCTTCCGCTTCAAGGACGATCCCAACCAGGCCTGCCTGCCCTGCCACCAAAAGCGCGTGGACAACATCCTCAAGCACTCCCACCACCCAGCAGACGCCAACATCACATGCATCGACTGCCACATGCCCATGACCGCGCAGGCGCACATGCACCGTTCCGACC
>WFRA01000187.1 GCA_015486775.1 Kiritimatiellales bacterium
CGCTTGGCGTGCGCGGTGCCCGCCCCGGAAAACCGGACAATGATCGAGCAGGTTGCGGAGCTGAAAGATGGGAGCGGGCTTCCGATTGTGCTGGGCGGCCCTGCGGGGCTTTCGGGGCGGATCAAGCTCTCGGTGGCCGACTGGGACGGTGACGGGAAATGGGATATCGTTTTTGGCTGCCAACAGGCGTTGCAGCGTTTCTTCCGCGCGCCCGGCCGCACAGCCCCCTGCGCGGCACCCTTCTGGATGCGCAATGTTGGATCGAACAGCAATCCCGCCTTCGAGCTTCCGCAAATGATTACCTTCCGGGATGGTTCCCCGATCCGGGTGGGCAGCCACAATTTTAATGTTTACCCCACCGACCTGAACCGCGACGGGAAGCTGGACATTCTCTTTGGCGACGACGAGGGCTTTATCTACCACCTCTCCCGCAGCCGCCTGGCCTGGACGGAACCGACCCAGAAAGACCAGGAAATGAAAAGGGAGCGCTTTGCCCCGCGCAAAAAACATCGCTACCGCTCCGGCGAGGTTGTCTTTTCCGAGGATTGGAACTACCCGACAGGATCCATCACCCCGAAGATGGACGGCGGAAAGGGGTGGAAGAACGGATGGAAGGCGTATGGCGACATCGCGGAGGTTTCCGGAAATCCGCTTCCCTTGATGGATGGGAAATATGCAAAAATCGCGGGCGGGAAGAAAGGCACCGCCCGGCTGGAGCGAACCCTGGCCATTCCGCTGGATTTCAGCCCGGACAAGGAGACCGTTTTCGAGCTATCGCTCTCCTTCAACCGGCAGGACAACAGCAACAACGGCGGAACCGAGGTGGTTACGATCCTTGAACTCGCCACGGCGGAGGGCGCGCCCCTCTGCGCCGTCGAGACCACTTCAGGCGAGGCGCTGGTTCTCAAGCTCGGCTCCAAGGTTCTTGCCTCCAAGGATGCCGCCGTCGCCTTCGACGGCGCCTATGCGCTTACCGCCCGCCTCGTATTGCGACCGGAAGACCAAATGGACACATGGAGCGTGGAGCTAATCCCCGCCGACCCCAAGGCGAAGCCGATCAAAATGCAGGTGGAGGCGGAGGTGGACGGGCTTGCCGGGGAGTTGAATCAACGAATTATGAAATATGCAGGTTCCGTTGCTTTTGATAGCTTGAAGATGGAAACCAAGTAGGAAGGAGAGGATCATGGCAGGTGCAATGAAAAAGAGGGCGTATCAACACATTCTCCAAAAAATGACGCGCGGCGAGCTGGAGCCGGGGATGCAGATCTCGGAACTCTCCATCGCCGCGGAGCTGGGCATCAGCCGCACCCCGGTGCGCGATGCGCTCAGCCAGATGGTTTCGGAGGGCATGGTTGAGCGGGTTCCAAGGTTTGGAACGGTGATCCGGAAGTTTTCCGCCCAGGAATTGTCGGATTTGTACGATTTGCGGGTTGCCCTCGAAAGCTACGCGGCGGCGCAGGCCGCCCGCAAGATCGACCCCAAGATGCTCGACAGGCTCAGGGAGGCTTGCGACGGCATGGATGCCATCGGCCAAAAACTGAAAGATTCCGGCGGAGGGATCATGAGCCCCGAAATGTTGGCGGAAATGTCCCGGAAGGACATGGATTTCCACCTCGGTATCCTCCGGGCAACGGGGAACCGGATGCTGCTCAAGAGCGCCCACGACTCCCGGCTGATGACCCGCATCTTCGGGATTTCGCGGGTCGAAAGCTACGACCGGGAACATGTCGAGGGTGTCTGCCGTTTCCACCGGGATATTTTCGAGGCCATCGAACACGGGGACTCCGAGGCCGCCCGCGCAACGATGGCCCGGCACATCAATTTCGGGAAGGAAGGCGCCTTGAAGTTTATTGCGGAGCACCAGATCCACCAGGAACGGGCCGCATTCGAGGATGTTGCCGAGAGCATCATCAACGAAACGGAGCATTTCTAGGCGTCGGTAAGCGGTTTTTGCAAAATTCCAGCCAGTCGCGAAATTTTGCGTTTGACACAAACACCCAATGTATGCGATTAATAAATCAACTGGTATACCAGTGGAATATATTTCAGTTCATTTCACGATCAACCGGAGGGAAAGATGAGAGGGAAACGGATGGGCATGAGAGGATGTGCAGTGGCGGGATTCGCTGTTTTGGCGGCATCGTCCGCGATGGGTGTGCTGGCGGCACACGACAGTTTCGACTACGCGATCGGAACGACCATCGCCCCCGGGGAAACTCTGGGCGACGCGGAAAATGGTTTTTCCAATGCCTGGAAATTCCAGGATCCGGGTCTTTCCGGCGAGGTGGTGTCCGGGCTTGAGTTCACGGGGGTCGAATCGTCGGGAAACGCGCTCAAGCTC
>WFRA01000188.1 GCA_015486775.1 Kiritimatiellales bacterium
GGGGATGGTAGGGGAAGAATGAAATTTGAAACTTGAAATTTGAAACCTGAAAATTTACGCACTACGCACTACGCACTACGCAATACGCACTACGCAATACGCACTACGAAATACGCACTACGCACTACGAGGTACAACATGACACCAGAAAAACTAGTGGAAGAACTCAAGCAGGCCTGCCCCAAGGGGTTGAAGTCGGTGGTGCTTTATGGTTCGGCGGCGGCGGGCGACCATGCCGGCAAGCAGTCTGACTACAACGTGCTGGTGGTGGCCGAGGAGCTGGATATCGCCACCCTCGACGCTTTTTCAAAAGCGGCGGCCGCCTGGTCGAAGGCGGGCAATCCCGCGCCGATGCTCTTTACCAGGGAGCGGCTGGCGCAGGCCACCGATGTTTTCCCGATCGAGCTGCTTGATATCCGCGAGTGCCACAAGGTGCTGCATGGAGAGGATCTTGTCCAGGGATTGGAAATCGACACCAAGAACCTGCGGCTGGAGATCGAGCACGAACTGCGCGGCAAGCTGATCCGTCTGCGGCAGAGCTATCTGCTCACCCAGGGCAAGCCCCGGGCGGTGGCGGATCTGATGGTCCAGTCGCTCTCGACCTTTCTCGTGCTCTTCCGCGCGGCGTTGCGCCTCTTCGAACAGGAGGTGCCGCAGAAAAAGTTCCAAGCCTTGGAAAAGCTCTCAACGCATCTGGAGTTCGACGGGTCTGTGTTCAAAACCGTGCAGGCGCTCAAGGACGGCACGAAAAAGGCGAAGGAACTTGCCGTGGGCGAGCTGTTCGACAACTATCTCAAAACCATCGAACGCGTGATCGACGCGGTCGATGCCTACATTCACAAAGGAGAGTAAAATATGAAAACCGCATTGATTACCGTAGGAAGCCTGCTGGCCATCGTCGTGGTGGGCATCATGATGTTCATCGGCATCAACAACAAGATCATCGACCTCGACGAAACCGCGGTTCAGTCGTGGGCGAATGTCGAAACCGTGCTCCAGCGCCGCTACGACCTGATCCCCAACCTCGTCAACACCGTCAAGGGCTACGCCTCCCACGAAAAGGAGCTGCTCGAAGAGGTCACCCGCCTGCGCAGCCAGTGGGGTCAGGCCAAGGCTTCCGGCAATGCCGACCAGAGCGCCAAAACCGCCGGCATGCTCGAAAGCGCGCTGGGCCGACTGATGGTGGTGGTCGAAAAATATCCCGACCTCAAGGCCAACCAAAACTTCCTCGCCCTGCAAGACGAGCTGGCCGGAACCGAAAACCGCATCTCCGTCGAGCGCCGTCGCTACAACGGGGCGGTTGCCGCCTACAACAAATATATCCGCAAATATCCCGGCTCCATCATTGCCGGCATGAAGGGCTACGAGCGCAAGACCCCCTTCGAATCCGCCCCCGAAGCCGCCGCAGCCCCCAAGGTGGAGTTTTAGGCGGGGATTGGGAGAGGTCTGAAGGTCGGAAGGTCAAAAGTCGGAAAGTCAAAGGTCGGAAAGTCGGAGGTCAAAAAGTCGGAAAGCCAGATCTGCGACCTTTCGACCTTTGACTTTTAGACCCAAAAGAAAAGGAACCGAGATGATGAATCGAATGGAAAAAGTTTTGACGGGCGCGGCGGCGCTGCTGTTGGTGCAGGGTGCGGCGGCGCAGCTGCCGGACGGTCTCTATGCGGATTTCGACACCTCCATGGGAAGCTTTACGGCGCGGCTCGACTATGCCGAAGCCCCGGTTACCTGCGCCAACTTTGCGGGGCTGGCCGAGGGCTCGCAGCATTGGCTCGATCCCGAAACCGGAAGCATCCGCAGCGACGCGCTCTACGACGGCCTCATCTTCCATCGGGTGATCGACGGTTTTATGATCCAGAGCGGCGACCCCCTCGGAACCGGAATGGGCGGGCCGGGCTATGCCTTTCCCGACGAGTTCACCAGCTTGACCCACTCCGGCCCGGGCATCCTCTCCATGGCCAACTCCGGCCCCGACAGCAACGGAAGCCAGTTTTTCATTACGCTCACCAA
>WFRA01000189.1 GCA_015486775.1 Kiritimatiellales bacterium
CATAGAGGGAGCGCACATTGCGGTACCATTCGCGCAGGGCGAGGAGGTTGCCGATATAGGCGAGGTTGCTTGCCACGATGCGATCAATGTTGCGATAGACGCCAGTTTCGTAGTCGCGCGTTCCAGCCTTTGGAACTTCCGGAACATACAGCTGGTTTTCTTCAGCAAGGTCTCTCCGGCAAATGCTACCTGCCGCGACCACGGAACCAAAGGCGATCCGCGCGGGGCCGACCAGCCCGCCCTGCCCGCCGAGGAAGATCGGTTTTTGATCGAGGAACACGCCGCGCGGCACATCGCCCACAAGCGAGGCGGTGGCCTTGTCCTGGTGCGGGGTAAAGTTGAAGTGGACATAGGAGGAGCCGACCTCGGAGTGGTTTTTGCTGCTGGTGCCGCCGGCCATGAGGACATCGCAGAAGTTGATTAGGCTGCCCATAGTGACAAAGGGGAGCAGGATGGTTTGCTTGAGGCCGACGGTGTGGGCGCCGTTGGCCTCCTCCTCCAGGATGGTTCCGGGGCGGACGTGCGCCCCGCTACCCATGCTAGCGCCGTCGAGAAAGACCGCGCCGGAAAAATAGCCACCCTTGAGTTCGACGTTGTGCCCCAACTGGCAATTGTCGATCGTGGCCGGTGTCTCCGCTCCAATCACGCAACCCGGCCCGATGGAGGTTTGGGCTCCCTGAATGCGACACCCTGGATGAATCGTTGCGCTCCCGTCAATGCGAGAAGGATCAACCTCTTCACCTATCTCCACACCCAGTCTCAACCCCTTGTTTTCATCCATAGGAAATCCTCTTTAGCGCAAAAAGCCCTGCTCCTTCATCCATGCCTCGCAGAGCGCGGGCCACTGACCCACCGGTTGCTCCGAGCGCAGGCCAAAGCCGTGCCCGCCCTTGGCGAAAAGATGCAGCTCGACCGGCACACCCTGGGCATCGAGCGCGACGGCATAGGCCAGACTGCTGCGATAGTATTTTTTGTCATCCCGCGCCTGCACAATGAAAGCGGGCGGGGTCTTGGAACCGATCTTGATTTCGTCGACCAGTTCGATGCCGCCCTTTTTAAATAGGTAAGCGGGATAGACCAGAATGGTGAAGTTGGGGCGGTCGGGCGAGTTGCTGCACGATGCCGCCAGGTGCCCGCCCGCCGAGAAGCCCAGCATGCCGACCCGCGCGGGATCGATGTTCCAATCCTTGGAATGCGCGCGCACCATGCGGACGGCGCGGCGAGCATCTTCGAGCGCACCAGCGCGGTTGTTCGGCACCCGGTATTTGAGCAGGGCGGCGGAGACACCAATGGAGTTGAGCCACTCCACCACTTCCGTTCCTTCCAGATCGTAGGCGAGGATCTGATAGCCGCCGCCGGGGCAGACAATCACCACGGGAGCCGGAACCCCGGCATCCTTGGCCGGATAGAAAGTTAGCGTGGGGGTCGAGACATTCGTTAAGCGAAGCACGTTGTCGCCCATGTCCGGCAAGGTGGTTTCGGGCTTGGCCGTAGCTTTTCCCGGCATTGCCCCCTCTTCCCAAAGCGGAAGTTCGGCGGCAAAGGATGTGGATAGAAGTCCCATAAGCAATAGAATCGATCTTTTCATGATTCGGGGAAACTAGGGGGAATCGTTGCGCCCGTCAAGCCTGCCCCAAACCGGCTTTCGCGGGATGTTCGGAATAGTCGTTCCATTCCACGAATGAAGTATCGTAGACGCGACGCCCTCGTCGCGTTATTTGTGTATGGGCAAGCGACGAGGACGTCGCTTCTACGAAGAGATTCGTGCGGCATCACAATCGTGAATTGCTCTAGCCCAGTTCCAGGTCGAGCTGGCCGAGCTCGGCGACGGGCCGGAAGGTTTTGCGGTGCGCGGGGATTGAACCGAGCTTGCGGAGCGCGGCGAGGTGCTGCTTGGTGCCGTAGCCTTTGTGGCTGGCAAATCCATATTCGGGATGTTCCGCATCGAGTTGCAGCATGATGCGGTCGCGGGTGACTTTGGCAACGATGCTGGCGGCGGAAATGGAGATGCTCAGTGCATCACCTTTGACGATGCTCCGGGATTCGCACGGCAATCCTTTGACGGGTAGACCGTCGACCAACGCAAATTGCGGGTGGATCTGTTCCGCCGCGATGGCCATGGCTTTATGCGTGGCTTTGAGAATGTTGATGCGGTCGATCTCGTCGGCTTCGACGATACCGATTCCGATGGTTGCAAACTTTGATTCGGTCAGTATCCCGAAATATTCTTCCCGATGCTTTTCGCTCATCGCCTTGGAATCGGTCAGTTTTCCAAAGGTTGGAACAAGCTCGGCCTGGATGTAGCCGGGGTCGAAGATGACGGCGGCGGCGACCACCGGGCCGGCCAGCGGCCCCCTGCCCGCTTCGTCGATTCCAGCAAGGCGCAAAAAACCCGATGCCCAAGCTTCTTTTTCGTAAAGCAGGACATCGGGCATCGGCTCGCCCCAAAACTACACGCGGCGTTCTTTGATGCGGGCTTTTTTGCCGGCGAGGTCGCGCAGGTAGTAGAGCTTGGCGCGGCGGACCTTGCCGTGGCGCTCGATCTCGATCTTGTCGATGTTCGGGCTATTGAGCGGGAATACGCGCTCGACGCCTTCGCCGTAGGAGATGCGGCGAACGGTGATGGACTCGGTGTTGCCGGAGCCTTTGCGGGCAATCACAGTTCCGGCGAACACCTGGATACGCTCCTTGCCGCCCTCCTTGATCTTGTAGTGGACGCGAATGGTGTCGCCGATCACAAAGTCGGGGAGCTGGTCCTGATTGGCCTGTTCCTGTCTGATTTTCTGTACGGTATTCATAAATCTCTCTCTTGTTTGGATTCGATTGGGAAGCGGTAGATAATAGCCAAGTTCGTCCCTCGGTCAAGGGTTGTTTTCGCTCTTTTCTTGCCCTAGGCGCAGGAGATCCGCCCGGCGTTCGGCGGTGCGCTCCAAGGCCTGTTCGCGGCGCCAGGCGGCGATTTTTCCGTGGTCGCCGCCCAAGAGGATTTCCGGAACTTCCATCCCCCGGAACTCGGGCGGCCGGGTGTATTGCGGATAGTCGAGCAGGTCTGCGGAAAACGATTCGTCCTCGGTGGCGATTTCGCCACCGCCCAGAACGCCGGGGCGCAGGCGGACGACGGCATCGACCACCACGGCGGCGGAAAGAACCCCGTTGGTGAGCACATAGTCGCCAATGGAGATTTCCTCGTCCACGAGGGCTTCGCGGATGCGCTCGTCGAACCCCTCGTAGTGGCCACAAATAAAAACGAGGTGGCTGTGGCTCTCGGAAAGGCGACGGGCGGCGGCCTGCTGGAAGGGAGCGCCCTGGGGCGACATGAGTACAACGTGGCTTTGCGGGGTACGCACCGACTCCACAGCGGCAAACACCGGCTCGGGCTTAAGCACCATGCCGGGGCCGCCGCCGAACGGACGGTCGTCGGTGGTGCTATGCTTGTCGGTGGCGAAATCGCGCAGGTTGATGGCGTTGAATTCCACCAGACCGGCCTCGGCGGCGCGCTTCATCATGCTCTCCTGCAAGAAGCCGTCGAGCATCCGGGGAAAGAGACTGATGATATCGATTTTCAATGTTTCGTTCATTGTTCATCCGGGCAGGCAGGAAAGCCTGCCCCACCTAAAAGAAAAGAGCGGCCAACCGGCACGCCCTTTTTGCTTCCAAAGATTGGAAGAGGGATCTAGTCGACCACTTCGAGCACGGCCTTACGGCCCTGCTTGGCGGCGATCGAGTTGAGCAGCGTACGCATGGCACCCACCGTCTTTCCGCTCTTGCCGATAATCTTGCCGATGTCCTTTGCATTGCAACGCAGCTCGAAGATGATGGTCTTCTCGCCATCGATTTCGGTGATCTGCACCTCGTTGGGGGCATCGACCAGCGATTTTACAATGTTTTCAAGCAGGGCTTTCATATCTAGGCTTTTTCTTCGGTTGCTTCTTCAACCGGGGCATCGACCGCCTCTTCCGCAACCGGTTCTTCGGTTTTGGTTTCTTCGGTCGGCGCGTCCTCGGTAGCCGCTTCTTCGGCGGCTTCCTCCGCCTCGACGGCGGCGACGGGAACTTCCTCTTCGGTCACTTCGCCAGCAGCGACCTGCTCGACGGGCATCGTGCGAGCCTTCTTGATCAAGCTGGCGGCGGTGTCGGAAGGCTGCGCGCCGTTGCCGAGCCAGTAGTCGACCCGGTCGAGGTTCAGCGAAAAGTTGTTTCCTTCCTGCTTGGGGTCGTACCAACCGAGGGTCTCGATGAAACGCCCGGTGGGTGCCCGGCGCGAATCCTGGACGATAACCCGATAAAAAGCGGCGTTTCTTGCGCCCATTCTGCGTAGTCTAATCTTAACTGCCATAGTCTGTTTTCTCCGTAATGAAAATCCCTACCTCTCCGGTAAAAGCGCTACTTTCTAGTCAACTTCTTCATGCGTAGCAACCTTTTTTCCATCTTTTTGAACTGCTTGCCCATTTTCCCGGTCTGCTCGAACCGCTTGAGCAACTGGTTCACATCCGCAAACTTGCGCCCGCACCCCGCCGCAATGCGCAATCGACGGGAGCGATCAATCTCTTTGGGATGCCGCCGTTCCCACGGGGTCATACTCTGAATGATCGACTCGAACTTCTTCATTTCCTGGTCGGAAGAGGCGGCCATCGCCTGCTTTTGCCTAGCCGTCAGCTTCATGGCGTCGCCCGGCATCATGTCGAAAATGGCCTCCATCGACCCCAGCTTTTTCATCTGCTGAATCTGCGAAAGAAAATCCTCCAGATCCAGCTGGTTGTTCATCATTTTATCTTGGAGCTTCATCGCCTCTTCCTGGTCCACCAGATCGTGCGCCTTTTCGACAAAGCTGACAATGTCGCCCTTGCCGAGGATGCGCGAGGCCATGCGGTCGGGATAGAACGGCTCCAGGTCATCCATCTTTTCGCCACTACCGGTCATCAGGATCGGGCAGCCAGTCACGGCGTGGACGGAGAGCGCCGCCCCACCCCGCGCGTCGCCATCGAGCTTGGTCAGAATCATGCCCGTCAGCCCGACCGCCTCGCGGAAGGCCTCCGCCACGTTGACCGACTCCTGGCCAATCGCGGCATCGAGCACCAGCACCGTATTGCGCGGCTCGATCCAGGCGCGGAAATGCTTTAGCTCGGCCACCAGCTCGTCGTCCACCTGGAAGCGTCCGCCGGTGTCGTAAATCACCACGTCGAATTTTTCATCCTTGGCAAACTGCGCGGCGCGTTTTCCAAGCATTGGAACCTCCTCGCCGGGTTCCGGCTTGAGGATATCGACGCCAATCTGCTTGGCCAGGATCGAGAGCTGCTCGACGGCGGCGGGGCGGCGGATATCGCAG